>CAJTZL010000005.1 GCA_910583695.1 uncultured Oscillibacter sp. | reverse complement strand
CCCGCTCTGCGGGGCGGTGTGGCTGGTCGGGGGGGGGCGCGTAAGCGACCCCCGGCCTTTATCCTGCACATTTTTCGCCCCCCCCCGGTTCACCTGCCACTTTCGGTTGTGCTAATTCCACTGGATGGCGCACACAGGCCACACGCTTTTGACACGGCTGCGTCTGCGGTGAGCGGCGGCTTGTTACCCTCGCGACACCAGCGGGGCCACACGGCGGCGCACAGACCGTCACGCTGAGCCGCGCTTATCACCGCGGAGAGCGAGCGCCGTTGCGACTCGCTGACGCTCAGCCGCCGCATCTATCTGCGTCAGCTGCTGTTCATAGAACCGGTCGAGGGCCAATTGGATGGGACGGATGGTGTAGAGCAAACTGCCGTTGCGCTTCAGACCATCCCTGGTGGTGACCGTCGTGCTCTCTGTACTGATGAGTTGGTGATCTTCCAACTCACACACATACTTGCGGACAGTGTTGGCGCTCATCCTCACCGCTCTGCCAATGGTCCTGTAGCTGGGCCAGCACTGGTAGGTGCTTCGGTTCTCACAGCAGAGCAGGTAGGAGTAAACCGCCAGTGCGCCGGGTGACAGGCCCAGCAGGAATATCTCGTTAGGCAGCTGGAAGCAGTTCTTGACCGGATCACACTTGGGCCACGGTGTGTACTTCAATCTGCACCTCCCTGGGTGTGCCGCGACACCCACTTCACAAATTTTTCCTTGGGTATTACGAGCCTGCTGCCAACTTTCAGAACCGGAAAATCCGGCTCATGCATCAGCTCGTACCCGCTGGACGGTGAAATGCCCAGCACCTTCGCCACTGTCTCCGCGTTCAGGAACAGTGGCAGCTCGTCGTAGCTCTTGTAGTTTGACTCTTTCATCTTGATCCTCCCTTATATCCAATTGACTTTTATTTGTCGCTCTGATACGATGAAGGTAACACAAAATCATTCGCCGTACAATAGATTTGGCGTAGGATAGGCAAACGCCAAAAGTCTATCGGGTACAGGAGGGAACGGCATGGCAGAGAATACCTTTGACCGGTTCTCGGTTTTCTTTACCGGAGACATTGTGTTTCTGGATGGAGCAACTTTCCCGTTGGGCCAGCTTACCGCGGATGTTCTGAACTTGGACAGCGAGATACTGACGGAGATCGACCGGCGTGTTAATCATTTCATGTCCACTGTGTGGGTGTTGCTCCAGGAAAAAACAGACAGCGCCGCCCGTTCCGCGCAGGAACGGCTCAACGCTGTCTGGGATCTGATTTTTAATTTGCCGGTCTACCGGAGTCTGCGCCTGGACACAGAGACTGCCCGGAGTTTGTTTCCTGATCTGTTGTCCGACCGGATAAAGTGGTCGGAGGTTCTGAACATTGACTCCGAGGGTCACCGGATGTTTGAGGACTTTCTCTCTGGACTGGAATACTTTTCTGAGAGCCTGCGGAACTTCCGGGGACAGTTGGACGGGATGCTGGAGCTTTATTTCGAGTCGCTCTCCCGGCGCAGTAGCGAAGCTTACGCAGAAGCCTACGCCGCTTACTTTACCGACACGATAGCCGCAGGGGAGCCGTTTTTTCCGGAGCAGGAATTCAACCAGAGCTTTCCCGCCCAACTCTGCTTTGTCCCGATGGCACATCCAACGGGGGCAGGAAAAGTTCTCTTGGCGGAAAAGGTGGAGTTCCGATATCTCTCCCACTTTCTCTACACGGATTTCTACCGGGGTCTGATGGCGGGCAACGCACCCCGCCGCTGCCACAACTGCGGACGCTATTTCCTGCTGACCGCCAGGTACAACACCTGTTACTGCAACAATATCGCGCCCGGTGAGACAGAGCGTACCTGCCGCAAGGTCGGTGCACACAAAAAGGCGAGCCATCCCACGGGTCTGAGTCCGGCGGGTGTGGAGTACCGGAAGGTCTACAACCGCTTGAAGGCGAGAAAGCAGAGAGGGAAAATCAGCAGAGATGAGTGGAATGCCACCCTGGCCCAAGTACAGGAGGTGCTGGATTTGGCGGAGCAGGGAAAACTGTCAGACGAGGAAATGCGGAAACGGTTTGCAGCATTTTGAGCGGAGCCTTATTTCCTTGTTTTCTGTGACGCAGTTTTACGTCAAATCACAGCTCTCGTTTCGCTTAGTGAGAAGGTAAACAAACAGGCGGTTATTCCAACGTCTCACCAGTTTCATCCTCGTATTCCTGGCGCGTAATATCGCCGTTGTAGTACATCTGCTTCAGCTCGGTATCTGTGTACTCAGACAGATTCTCCGCCTCATACTGCCCCACCTCTGCCGTCGCAGTTTCGGCTTCGGCCTGCTGTCCATGGAGCTGGGCGCTGGCCGCCCGGCCCTCCTCGCTGATCTCCACGGTGTCCATGCGGGGAGCGGCGGGCTGCTTCTGTGCGGTGGGCTGCTCCGCCCCCTGCTGGCGGCTGACCTCGGTGATGGCAACCCCGTCCTGGCCCATGTTCACCTGATCCAAGCTGGCGGACACAGAACTCCGCTGGGTCTTTCCAGCATCAACTGCGGCCCCCTTTTGCTCCTGTTTCTCCTCACCAGTGGTGCGTGCGTTTTGATGGATATTGCTGAAATAGTTTGCCGCGCTGATTGTCATGCTCATAGCAGTTCCTTCCTTTCTGAAAATGACCTGTTTGATATGCCGGATCTCCGGCTGGGACTATATGATAAGCGCAGGAGCATTAGCTCATCTGCGGGATGACTGCGGTAAAGGTAATGACTCCATCCGTATAATGGTTGGAAATGCGTCCCTTATGCCGGGTGACAATGGCTTTGGCGGTAGACAGGCCGATTCCATAGCCCCCGGTGGAACGGGCGCGGGAGGAATCTGCCCGGTAAAAACGGTCAAAATAACGGGAGAGCTGGGCGGTGTTCACTCCTGCGCATGGGTTTGATACGGAAATGCAGATATTCCGTCCCCGTACAGATACAGATAGATGAATGTTCCCCGCTGGGTCACAGTATTTGACCGCATTGTCCAGCAGAATTGAAAACAGACGAAAGAAATTGTCTTGGACACCTTTTAAGCTGATCTCATCAGGAATTTCCGATGTCAAGGTTTTTCCGTCCGCCTCAGCCAGTGGCTGAAACGTGTCTGCGCTGGCTTGGGCAATCTCACTGATTGAAAACAGTTCTACCGCGTCCTCTTTAATTGTCTCCTCTGTGCGGGCCAGCTCCACCAGATTTTTGATGAGCCTGTCTAACCGGGTGATTTGAGATTTTGCGCTCTCCAGCCACTTGTCCTCTCCGTAGGTATCCTCCAACAACCCCATATCTGCCGACAGAATAGCCAACGGCGTTTTCAACTCGTGGGAAGCATCTGTGACAAACTGCCGCTGCCGATTCAGATTATCTACAAATGGACGAATCGCCCGTTTGGACAAAATCAGAAGCAAAGCAAAAACGATCAGCACACAGGCCAGGAATATAATAACCGTAATGCGCAGCGTATTATTGGCTGCCTGGAGCTGGAGAAAACAGTCCAGCACAATGACTGTGCTTCCTCCCGTTTCATCCGGGAATACACCGAAACGGTAATGGTCTACATACCCCCGCTTCGCTCCGGTATTGACGATCTGGCTGATGGTGTCCACCACCGTCTGGCGATCCAGCGCGGCAATATGGTCCAACACAACGGATCGGATTTCCTGTTGGGCGGTAAGCTCTACAATAAAATACCGCGTTTCAAAGGGCGTCTCCGGGGTGATCTGGAAGTTAAAGTTCGAGGGGTCAAAATGGGTGCCTGGAGGAAGAAAGGTTCCTCCGTTTTGATGAAGAATAGAAATAGCCTTGTCCACACGATTAGCGGTAATATAGTGGTTGCTAATACCGATTGCCGTACAGAGAACAGCCATGGTTCCAATCAGGGAAGCCATCGCAATGAGAATGAATTTCCGGCGTAAGGAAGGGATCATATCGTCTCCTCCAGCAGATACCCCTGGCCCCGTCGGGCGGCAATGCAGACGTTGGCCCCTACCGCCTCCAGCTTCCGGCGCAGATAGGAGATATAGGCCCAGACCACGTTGATCTCCGCCTCGCTGTCGTAGCCCCAGATATGCTCCATGAACTGCTCCGTGGAGATCAGCCGCCCCTCCTGCCGCATAAGCAGTTCCAGCATTTGAAACTCCCGGTTGCCCAGCCGGACGCAGGCGGAGCCGCATTTCAATTCAAAGGTGGAGCAGTCCAGGGTAACATTCCCGGCAGAGAGAATCTTGGGCGTATATTCCCCGCCCCGGCGGGTCAGCGCCCGGACCCTGGCAACAAATTCCCGGTTGTCGAAGGGCTTGGGCAGGTAGTCGTCCGCCCCGCTGTCCAATCCAGCCACCCGATCCTCTACCTGGCTTTTTGCTGTCAGGAGCAGTACCGGAGTGGAAATATTTTTGGAGCGCAGGGTCTGCAGCGCCTGGATACCGTCCAGCTTTGGCATCATGATATCCAGTACAATGCAGTCGTAATTTTCCGCCAGCCCATAGTCCAGCGCATCCTGCCCGTTGTAGACCACATCCACGGAGTAATGCTCCCGCTTGAGCAGGGCCTCCAGCACCATGGTCATCTCCGGCTCATCATCGGCAACTAAAATCCGCACAATGTACCCTCCTTTCCCGGTCCCCCTATTAAATCCCGAATGGTTTGCAGAGACAGATCCGTAGAGGCAATTTCATCCGCACACCGTTTCAGCTCCTGGACGATCAGCGCCTGATTTTCAATGTCCTGTTTATATTTTAACTGATGCTCAATGCTGGCCCAGCAGTCCATGGCGATGGTGCGAAGCTGCACTTCCAGCCAGACCGGATGCTCCGGTGCTTTCTCCAAAAAGCGCAAAGGCAGGGAGAGGATCATGTGATAGCTGCGGTATCCGTTGGGTTTCGGGTTACGGATATAATCCTTTTCCCGCAAAATCTGAACACCCGGAATCTGGCGGATGAGGCTGACCGTCTGGTCAATATTCTGGACAAAGGGGCATACCAAACGTACCCCTGCGGCATCCCACACATCCTGGAGAGCGCTGTCTGCCGTAACAGGGAGGTTTTGCCGCTCCAGCTTTGCCCTCATGCTTTCCGCCCTCTTGATTCTGGCCTGGAACGAGGCAATCGGGTCACGATGCCCCCGGCTGACCTGATAGCGGCGAATCATCTGGAGACAGGAAAGAAATTCCTCAATCGCGCCTTCCAAAAGAATCAGGTAGTCTCCATAAAAAAACCGTTCTGCACTGGTGATCTCAAGAGGCAAATTTTCCAAATCAAGCTCCCTTCTGTGGGTGATTCGTGTTGGGTGGGACTGTTCTTTCCAGCCAAAGCATACATTGCAGCGTCCCGTCCTCCGTCAGAATAAAAATCAGTGCCACTTCGCGGGTGTCGTTCCTGACGGTAATATGCCCCACACCGTCCTGGCCGGTGGTCGCGTCGATCACGGCCCCCTGGTCAAGGGAAAGGGTCATAGCGCCCTGTACCTCCTGCTGCGGGTCAAACAAGGTCAACAGCAGTTCACCGCTTCTCGGCAGGCCAGAGACGCTGGCCACTCCTTCGCTGTCCACTTGACAATGTTCGCTGTCGGCCTCCGTGGTGAAACAGGCCGCGCTTCCGTTGAGGGTGTCCCCATTTTCAGTTTGGAACAGAGCCGCAATGGAAAGCTCATCCTCCTCTGTTTTTTCAGGAGGCGCTGCGCTCATGCTGGCACAGCCAGACAGAAGCAACAGCAACAGCACGATTCCTACTTTTAGTACACGCATCACAGGCACCTCTTTTTGGCGGGCTTCTATGAATGAAGCCTTGCTATCAGTATAGATGCCATACTCAAAAATAACTTAAAAGAAACGGGAGGGGCTTAAATTTTTTTCTCTGGAGACCCTGCCATCATCTTTCGGGAGGTCCAAAGGTACAGCACTGCCACCAGGGCGGTGGAGAGCAGGTCAGCCACTGGCTGCGCCCAGGCCAAGCCGTTGGCCTGTAACATGGCCTGGAGAAGGAACAACGCTGGGATGTAGATGATCCCCTGACGGCTGAGGTTGATAATAAGAGCCTGTACCGCCGCGCCCATGGCCTGCAAAGCGTTCGTCAGCACATAGAACACACCGAACAGAAAGCTGGTAGTCAGCAGAATGTTGGTGAAGGTGAGCGCATAGTCAAAGGAGGCCGGTTCCGTCAGAAACACACGGATGATGGAGCCGCGGAGCAGATAGCACAGCCCTGTCATGACCGCGCTGAGAGCCAGAGAAAAGAAGATGGAAAAGCGCATGATTTTTTTGAACCGCTCCCACAGCTTTGCACCGACACAGTACCCCAGCAGGGGCTGAACCCCTTGACCGAAGCCGATGCAGACCATGCCGGTCATCATAGTCACCTTCATGGCCACGCCCATCCCTGCCAGCGCCATATCGCCATAGCCCGCCATCCGCGCATTTACAATAATCTGGGACACGCTCATCAGCAGAGAACCCAACGAGGCCGGGATGCCAATAGCCAAAACGCCTGTAAAAATCTGGTCTTTGACGGAGAAATCCCTGATATGGATACTAAGTGTTGATTTTCCTTGCAAGAAATAGAGAATATAATACCCAGCGCCTGCCACGTTGCCGATGACCGTGGCAATGGCGGCTCCGGCAATCCCCCAGTGAAATCCAAGAATCATGATGGGGTCCAGAATAACATTAAGAAGGTTGCCTAAAATCTGTCCAATCATAGCTTTGTTAGGCTGGCCCTCCGCTCGGAGAATGTTGGAATAAGTTGGAGATCAGGACAAAGGGGCCACCCAGAGCAACGATGCTCAGGTAGGTTTTCGCCGGTTCCCAGGTGTCCGCGCTGGCCCCGATCAGGGCTAGAATCTGTTCCATAAAGATCAGGAAAGCAGCGGACATGGCGATTCCCACCGCCACGCATCCCCACATACAGAAGGAACACACCTTCTTTGCATATTCAGCCCGTCCTTGCCCAAAGGCGCGGGAAATGACCGAGGTTCCTCCAATTCCGAAAACAGTGCCAACCGCCATAAAGATAAGAAAAACCGGCGTAGCCAGGGATACCGCCGCTACCAGAATATCGCTGTGGGTCTGGGAAATAAAAAAGGTGTCTGCCAGATTGTAAATCAGGACCATCAGCATAGCCGCCATAGCGGGGAGCGCGTTTTTCAGTACCGCCTGGGGTACTGGTGCTTTCTCAAAAAGGTTCATGGTATCGTTCATAATCGTTCCTCCTGAATTCGAAATGATACTTTTGATAGTCTGCTTTTGATTTTCGTAAGGGATTGCCGCCGAAAAATTACGGCGGCAATGTTACAGGGAGTTCCGCACCTTTTGCAGAAGCATATAGAAGATGTTCCGTTCGGCTTCTGTCAAACCTGAGAGAAGCCGCTCCTCTGCCTCGGCCCGATGGTGCAGAGCTGTGTGAACGCACTCAACGCCTGCCGGTGTGATCCGTACCAGCTTGATCCGCCGGTCCCCGGCATCACCGAACCCTTCCACATAGCCCTTTTGCTCCAGCCTGGACATAATCCCCGCCGCCGTAGATTGCGCCACATGGAGAATTTGCTCCAGCTCCTTCAACGAATGCTGTCCTTCTGGGGCCTGCTCCAGCTGTATCAGCGTCTCCAGCTGTGTCAGCGTCAAGTCCTTGGTCCGTAGGGCATTGTTGGCATTTTTCCGCATCTCATCGTTGATCTGTTTAAGAAGCGGTCCGCATTCCTGCCGTATTTCCATTGACATCCCTCCTGACAGTCACAAAGATAGCATGCTTTTGAAAATTTGTCAATAGCCAGCGTTCGTTTTTTAAGTAGCTTTTAAGTTCGCCCGTTATAATAGCCCCATCCTAACCAAAAGGAGGGGACACCCTTGATAGAAATTTCCCATCTGTCCAAGCGCTACGGTGAGCATTTGGCGGTATCAGACCTGAGTTTTACCGTGGACAGCGGTCAGATATACGGCTTTCTGGGTCCCAACGGCGCGGGAAAGTCCACCACTATGAACATCATGACCGGCTGCCTGTCCGCCACGGAGGGCAGCGTCCGCATCGATGGACACGACATCTTCGAGGAGCCGAATCAGGCCAAAAAGCTCATCGGCTATCTCCCGGAGCAGCCTCCGCTCTACATGAACGAAACGCCGGAAGAATATCTGCGCTTCGTGGGCGAGGCCAAGGGCCTGCGGGGAAACGAACTGGAGCGGCAGATGGATGAGGTGATTTCTCAGACGGGGATCGATGAGGTGGCCCACCGCCGCATCTCCGCCCTGTCCAAGGGGTACAGGCAGCGGGTGGGCATCGCCCAGGCCCTGCTGGGCAACCCCAAGGTCATCATCCTGGACGAGCCTACCGTGGGCCTGGACCCCATCCAGATCATTGAGATACGGGACCTGATTAAAGAACTGGGGCAGACCCACACGGTCATTTTCAGTTCCCACATTCTTTCCGAAGTGCAGGCCATCTGCAACCAGATCATCATGATCGCCAAGGGGGGGCTGGTGGCCTTTGACACCCCGGAAAATCTGGAGAAGCATCTGCTTTCTCCCAACGAGGTGATTTTGACCTCTGATGACAGCGCGGCGGAAATCCGGGTACTGCTGGAGGGTGTTGACCACATCACAGGCCTGACACTGGAGGAAACGGGGACCGGCCTTGTGACTGCCCGCATCAAAACGGACCTCAGCAATGTCTACGATCTCTCCCGGACTGTGTTTTCCGCCTTTGCCGCCAGTGGAAAGGCGCTGCTGGAACTGACCGTGAAGAAAGCCAACCTGGAGGACATTTTCCTGGAACTGGCGGAAACGGATGACGGCGCTTCCGAGCTTCCTGCTGTGGAGGCTGAAATTGTGGAAAGCGAGGTGACAGAGGAATGACGGCGGTATTAAAGCATGAGCTGAAAAGCTATTTCCGCTCCATGACCGCGTATGTGTTCGGGGCGGGCCTGCTTCTGGCCGTGGGATTGGGCGCTATGCTCTACAACATCGAGGCAGCGGTAAGCAATTTTGAGTTTGCCCTCAGCTATTTCAGCATCATTTTTGCGGTGATCGTTCCCATCCTCACCATGCGGGTCATTGCGGAGGAGCGGAAGCAAAAGACCGATCAGCTGCTCTACTCCCTGCCCATCACCACCACCCAAGTGATTGTGGGCAAGTATCTGGCTCTGCTGACAGTCTACATGATCCCGCTGTGCATTGTCGCTCTGTACCCCCTGATTTTCAGCCAGTTCGGGGACGTGTACCTGCTGACCTCCTACGGGTCCATGCTGGCTTTCTTCCTGATGGGTGCGGCGCTGATCGCCCTGGGAGTGTTCGTCTCCTCCCTCACTGACAACCAGGGTTTTGCCGCCGGAATCGGGATCGCGGTGATTCTGCTGAACTATTTCAGCGTCAGCCTGTCGGAGTATGTCTCCACCACCGCCTTTGGCTCCGTAGTTGCCCTCTGCGTTATCATTCTGGCCTTGGGAGCGGTCATTAAGCATCTAACGAAAAACGAGAATCTGGCCTATGGCGTCTGCTTCGTTCTGATTGCGGCCATCGCCGTGACCAACTTTGTCAACGGCGGCATATTTGAGGGCCTGCTGCCCAGCGTCATGACCAAGCTGTCCCTGTTCGACCGCTTCACCGGCTTTGTCAACGGTGTTTTCGATATGACCTCTGTGGTCTACTATGCCAGCGTCATTGTGTTTTTCCTGTTCCTGTCTATCCAGTCGCTGGAGAAACGGAGGTACAACTGATGAAAAAACTGAACTTCCAAACATCCAGCAGTGGATCGAACCGGAACGCCTTTCGCGGAGGCTCCTACTCCCTGACCATCTCTATAGTGGTACTG
The DNA here is from genome assembly GCA_910583695.1 of uncultured Oscillibacter sp. GTDB lineage: Bacteria > Bacillota > Clostridia > Oscillospirales > Oscillospiraceae > Oscillibacter. The sequence goes on along the minus strand of CAJTZL010000005.1, from coordinate 76,976 downwards.
GCAATTCTGATCGTATTCAACATTTTTGCTTCCGCCCTGCCCACTGCTGTGACCAAGTATGACATCAGCGCCTCCAAGCTCTACTCCATCACCAGCAACACCAAGGTGGTGGTCAACGCTCTGGAACAGGATGTGACCATCTATTGGGTGGTGCAGTCCGGCCAGGAGGACGAGGTGATTGAGAATCTGCTGGGGAAATACGACAGCCTCTCCGACCATATCCAGGTGGTAAAAAAGAACCCGGATGTTTACCCCACCTTTGCGGAGCAGTACACAGACGAGACGGTTATGAACAACAGCCTGATCGTGGAGTGCGGGGACCGCAGCCGCTTTATCGGATATGATGACATCTATGTGCAGGAAGCGGATATTTACTCCTATTCCTACAACACATCCTTTGACGGCGAGGGGGCAATCACTTCCGCCATTGACTATGTGATAAGCGAGGAGCTGCCCCAGGTCTACATCCTGGAGGGCCACGGGGAGGCTGACCTTCCGGCCTCCTTCCAGGAGCAGATCGAAAAGGAAAACATGGAAACCAATACCCTTTCCCTTCTGACGGTGGACGCCATCCCGGAGGACGCGGACTGTGTGATAATCTATGCCCCGGAGAGCGACATCTCTCAGGAGGAAAAGGACCTGCTGGCGGACTATGCGGCGGGCGGCGGCAAGCTGTTTGTGGTGGCCGGGCCGGTGCAGGACGGAATTTTGGAGAACCTGTATAGTCTGCTGGCGGATTACGGCATAGAGGCCAGCGAGGGCATTGTTGTGGAAGGGGACCGTGAGCACTACTCCTTCCAGGGACCTGCGGTTCTGCTGCCCGATATGAGCAGCGACACCATTACCGATTCTTTAATTGAGGAAAATTATTATCCCATCATGCCCATTTCGTTGGGCCTGACAGTCACCGAAAACACCGGCAGCGGAACTGTGACAGAGCTGCTGACCACCTCCTATACCTCTTACAGTAAGCTGGCCGGGTACAGCATGACGGATTACGAAAAGGAGGACGGTGATATTGACGGTCCCTTCGCCCTGGCTGTTTCCATTGACACCGCCGGGGAAGGTAAAATTGTTTGGTTTACCTCGTCCTATTTCCTGGATGATATGTATAACGCCACCTCCTCCGGGGCCAACGCCAACCTGGGGATGAACGCACTGTCCTCGCTGATTGGTGAAACGGAGGCGATGGCCATTCGCAGCAAGTCTTTGAACTACAACTACCTGACCATCAGCGAATCTGCCGCCTCTTTGCTGAAAGTGGCCATGATCGGCGTGTTCCCGCTGCTGTATCTGGGCATCGGCATTTGGGTGGTATTGAGAAGAAGGAGGCTGCAAAATGAACCGGTCTAAAAAGCTCTATATCCTGCTGGGAATTCTAGCTGTGGCCTGTGCCGCCACCTTTGTGGTCATGCAGATGGAGGAGCGGACGGAGCAGATCAAGGAAACTGGGGAGATCATTCTGGAGCTGCCCAGCGAATCGGTGGAAGCCCTCTCATGGGAGTACAACGAGGAAGCGCTGGCGTTCCATAAGGATGAAACCTGGCTCTATGACGAGGATGAGAATTTTCCTGTAAGCAAGGAAAAAATTAATGAGCTGCTGGAGCAGTTTCAATCCTTCGGCGCGGCCTTTACCATTGAGGATGTGGAAGACTTTGGACAGTACGGCCTGGATGAACCTGTCTGCACGATTAGCCTGTCCACCGCAGATCAGACCTACGAGGTCAAGCTGGGGGACTACAGCAAGATGGACTCACAGCGGTATGTCTCCATCGGGGACGGGAACGTCTATCTGGTCAAGCATGACCCGCTGGACGAGTATGACGCTGTTCTCAGCGACATGATCGACCACGATGAAATCCCTTCCTTTGACCATGTGACCAAAATTCAGTTTGTGGGGACAGAGACATACAGCATTACCTACCAGGAGGACAGTACAGACACCTACTGCACCGATGATGTTTATTTCACCCAACGAAACGGCAAAAATCTGCCGCTGGACACCTCCAAAGTGGACAGCTATTTGCGGAGCATCACCAATCTGAATCCAGTCAATTACGTGTCATATAACGTAACGGATGAGGAGTTGCAGACACATGGTCTGGATGCCCCCGAATTGACAATCACCGTGGATTACACCACGGAAGGGGAAGATGGCGAAGAAATTGCGGATACCTTTGTCCTCTATGTCAGTCCGGACCCGGAGGATGTCAAAGCCGCCGAAGAAGCGGAGGACGAGGACCAGGAGGCCGAAATCTCAGCATATGTCCGGGTTGGGGAATCGCAAATTGTCTACAAGATTTCCTCCAGCAGCTACAAAACGCTGGCGGCAATGTCTTACAATGACCTCCGGCATCCCGAAGTGATATGGGCGGATTTCTCCGATGTTCAGCAGATCGACATCTCTCTGGAAGGAAACAGCTATACACTCACCTCCGAAAAGGATGGAGAGGAACACATCTGGGCCTATCAGGAGGAGGAATTGGAAATTGCCGATCTTCAATCGGCACTGGAAGCCTTGACCGCAGACGAGTTTACCGATGAGCGGCCCACTGAAAGGGAAGAAGTCAGTCTGACCGTTCACTTGGATAACGAGAGCTTTCCCCAGGTTGAAATCAAATTGTACCGCTATGATGGAAGCCGCTGCCTCGCTGTGGTGGACGGCGAGAGCGTGTCCCTAGTGGATCGCACCGCCGTGGTTGATCTGATTGAAGCGGTTCACACCATTGTGCTGGACTGAGACAAACAAAATGGGGTCAGTGCCGCAAAAATGCGGTGCTGGCCCCAAAGGGAAACATATTTCAGCTGCGGAGGCTGCCGTCATACTGTACGGGCCTTATTTTTAGGAGGAATTACCTATGAGTGACTATCAGTCCAAAACCGTGCCCGTCAGCCGGGGAGTTACGCTGAATACCTTAAAAGATGAGTTGTACTCCCTCAATATGCGTCTGTTGCTGGCGATGCAGCACCATAACGAGGAGGCACAGAAAAATATTCAAGCGCAGATGACGGTGGTTCAGGCCGAAATTGACCAGATGTGTTTGGGGGGATATCGCCGCTGATGTAGCCCCCCTTTATTCCTTGTTTTCTGGTATGCAAAATTTGAGCAGTAAATTTGTACTCCCCGTCGTTATATTTTTCTGCCGGCACTCTGTTTTCTGCCGTCACGAAGGAGGGCCATCCAGTTTCTTGGACGGCCCTTCCATGTTGCTATTTGGTTACGCATAGAAGTTGACGCTGTTGGGTATCCCGACGAACATATAGCAATAGGTGATGCCGTTGTACTGGGTCACGCCCACACCGATGCAGTCGCATCTGGGGTCGATCATCGTCTCGAAATGTCCGGGAGACCCCGGCCTCACTTAAAGAAACGAAAGCAGCCCCGCCCTATAATACACCGACAGCCAGCGCCCCCGGCACTGCTCGTCACCAGCCCGCGAACATGACGCGCCCCGCGCGTCATGCCCGTGGGCTTTCTTTTTTTGCCCGTTGGCAGACCCCGCCCCATTTTGACAAATCAAATCTTGTTTTCCTGCATACCAAAACCTATCCCGTTCAGCATTTGCGCCCCGCTGTCCCGCCTGTCGGTCCCGCGCGGTAAACCGCGCACGGACCCCAGGCGGTACACGCGCAAGCGCAAACTGCTGCACCCCAAACGCTTGCCGCCAAAGGCGGCGACGTGCCGGGGCAAATGCGGAGCGGGAGCGGGGGCCTCGCTCCGGGCGTCTGCCCTGCCCTGCGTATCACCCCCCCCCGGCAACTCCGTCCGCCGGGCGCGTGATACTTGGACAGGCCGCGCGTTTGTTCTGCGGCCTCCCGCCGCGAACAAGCCTGTCCGTATCTTCTCTATCAGCTCTCTCATAGACCGACGAGCTGCGCTGACCAAGTCCTTGTAGGAGACGTCCTTCTCCTGATAGAGCGTGTACATCTCATCCCGGAAAATATCGTTTGTGAGTTTGGAGCGAATCATCTTGACGCCCTCTTTGGTCAATCGGCCCTGACTTGGATCGGCAGACCAGACCATGGCGTGGACATGAGGGTGGTGGCCTTCGTCGTGGAACGCGGCGCACCAGCGCAGCTGGTCCGACGGAATTTTCATTGCCTCCGCTATCTCAACTTGATGAGCCTTGATCAACTTCCGCCAGCTTTCCGCGCAGTCATAGCCAAGCCGGGCTGCGTCCTCCCGCCGCAGGGACCAGATAAACGTCCACACGTTTCCGGTGTGCGTCTCGACTTCTTTGAGTGCGGCGTCCAGTGATACTGGCCGGTTGCTGAACAGACCGTGCTCACCATGACGCTCCACGCGGGGCCGGGTGGCGATGTACCGCATATAGCCGTCTCTATCAGTGAGCTTGTGGGCGTTGGCGTCCAGCACCGCAGAGATCAACCAGGAGGCATTGCGGGTGGTCGGTGCTGAGTGATAGTCACTGTACTCTTCCAGTTCAGTGGCGTCAGGAAAATCCCGAAGCAGATTTTCGATGAGCTGCCGCTGGCCCTTTGTCACCGGGCCACTCCCCTCCAGTCGCTCTACACGTTCGCGTGTGGCGATATACTTCATATACCCGGAGGCGCCGCCGGACTTGATGTAACCGCTTTTCTGAATCAGCCTGACCATTGATCATCCCACCCATTCTGGTACCTGACGGCGTCCTCAAGATTGATCACACCATTGGTCTGTCGAATTTCTCTGATGCACCGCGCCCGCAGACGTTCCACGTCATCCAGGTGGACCTCATTCACCGCCGCCGTGATATTTGCGATCATATCCTGCTCCACGGCCAGCTTGAACAGCAGCTTGCCGATCCGCATACCCAGAGCGCCCAGCTTGCCGTCCAGCACATCCGCAAGGACACGCGGGAGATAGCTGGCGGCATTTTGTGTATTCAGGTAGCCGGTATAGAACCGGATCGCCTTTTCGATATACTCATTTTTCGTGGTGCAGTTGTCCTTTGTATAGCTATCTTCCACCTGGCTCCATGCGCCCGAGGTAAGCCAGACAGTGTGCCGTGTTTTTTCTCCGTTCATACCGAAATTTCCTCCTTATTTTGAATTAGCGTCATGCGGAAGCCACCAACAATGGGATTTAAGGGCACTTCCGAAAATATCAGCGTCAATCGGTTCTCCCATCCGTCAAAAAAGCGTCGGCTCCCGTCCCCGCAACTGCCCGCACTGCGGGCAGAAGTACCCGCCCTGGCGCACGGAAAGCGCCGGGGCTTTCTCCTGCTTTCCTTTCGTCTCTCGCTTTCCTTTCGTCTCTCGTAAATCGCCGTGTTTTGGTGCGGAACTTCCCCCAGGGGTTCTGCCCTGCCCTTGATGGACAAATCGCACACGGCGGATCACAGGCGCTCACGCTGGGTGTTCATCATTACCCTCCAGCTTCTTGCTGACACGCATCTGCTCAACTGTTTCCTCCAGCCGCCAGAGTTGTCGTTGGTTGTAGAGGTCCACTGCGTTTTGGATCGGCAGGATGGTGTAGCGCAGAGTACCGTTGTGCTTGCGGCCATCTCTTGTGATGATGGACGTTGGCTCTGTGATGATTAGCCCTCGGCCCTCTAGCTCCGCAATATACTTCCGCACGGTGTTGACGCTCATGTGGACGGCCTTGCCGATGGAACGGCAGCTCGGATAGCACTGGTAGGTCTTGCGGTCCTCACAGTAGAGCAGGTAGGAGTAGACCGCCAGCGCGCCGGAGGACAGACCCAGAGAAAAAATCTCGTTGGGCAGAGGGAAAAAGTTCTTGACCGCATCTCGTTTTGTGTACTGCCAGAGCATCAGCTGTCACCTCCCGTGTTCCGCTCCATCCACTGGATGAACTTCTCCTTGGGCACCACCATCCTGCTGCCAACTTTCAAGACGGGGAAATTTGATTCATGCATCAGCTCGTAGGCGCTGGATGGAGCGATACCCAACACCTGCGCCACTATCCTTGCGTTGAGAAATAGCGGCAGTTCCTCGTAGCTCTTGTAGACAGATTCTTTCATCTCTGTCACCTCCCTGTGATTGCTTTTTATTTATCCATCTGATACGATGAGGGTAACACTACGAGCCGCGGTTTTCAATAGCTCTGGGCCAGAACAGGCAAATCCCAAATCTCTATCGGATACAGGAGGAAAACAGTCATGGCAGAGGAACAGCTGCGCATCGAACTGGACTACACCTACACTACGACCAGTTCACCGTATTCTTCTACGGCGACCGGGTGTTCGCGGGCAAGAAGGACTACTCCATAGGACAGTGCTGCGTCGACGTCATGAATCTGGACGAGTCGATCCTGGACGAGATCGACCGGCGGGTCAGACTGTTCATCCCCGCCGCTCGGAAGCTGCCCACAGAAAAAACAGACAGCGCCGCCGCCCTTGCGCAGGAACGGCTGAACGCTGTCTGGGAACTCATATTTGCTTTGTCGGTCTACCGTGATCTGAAAATGGATAAGGCGTGCTGCTTCCATACCTTCCGGCGGCTCATGGCGGACAGGGAGAAATGGGCGCAGGTGCGGGACCCATCTTCCGAAGGGTACGCCATATATCAGGGGATGATGGCTGGGCTCGCCTGCTTCGCAGATTCTATCCGCACCTTCCGCCTACAGATCATGGAGATGACGAGGACGTATTTCGAGCCGCTGAAGCGGAGGACCAGCGACGCCTACGCCCAGGCATACTCCCGCTTCTACTCCGATATGCTTTCTATCGGTGCGCACATTTTCAACGATGAGTTTGAGCAGAGCTTTCCTTTGGAGGTAGACTTCGTACCCATGATGCATCCTACTGAGGAGGGCAGGGTCTTCGTGGCGGAGAAGTCGACGTTCAACAGCCTGGCGGACTTTTTACGGACAGAGTTTTATCGGGGCCTGGCCCTGGGCAACGCGCCAAGGCAGTGCCACAACTGCGGACGGTACTTCCTGCTGACCGCCGGGTACAACACGTGCTACTGCAACAACGTCGCTCCCGGCGAGCTGGAGCGCACCTGCCGGAAGGTGGGCGCTCACCGTAAGGAGGCTCTTGGAAAAGCGAACCGCACTCCGGCCCGGAAGGAGTATGACCGGATTTACAACCGCTTGAAGGCCCGAAAGCAGCGAGGGAAGATCAGCGTGGATGAGTGGAACGCCGCTGTGGCAGAGGCCCAGGAGCTGCTGGATCGCTCTGAGCGTGGGGAGCTGACGGATGAGGAGTTGAGGCGTCGGTTTGAAGAGTTCTGAGCGCAGGACGATTCTTTGTTTATAGCGGCGTAGTTTTTGAGCTGTCCAGCCCCTGCGCTCCTGAACGGCAAAAAAATTTCTCCCAGGCTGTGGTACTTCCCCCTCCCCCGCCGTTTACTAAGTGAACCGGCGCCAATTCAACCGAAAAGGAGGAGAGCTCTTATGCTTGCGATCTGCCTCGCCATGCTGGAGACCGAGGAGGACCAGCGGCGGTTCACGCGGCTCTTTGAGGCTCATGAAAAGAAAATCTACGCGGTGGCCCTCCGGGTCTTGGGAGGCCCCAACCGGGCGGAGGACGCCGCCCAGCAGACCTGGCTCCAGCTCATCAAAAATTGAGAACGAGTGTCCGCCCTGCCCTGAAGGGAGACGGAAGGCTATGTGGTCACCACAGCCAAGAACTGCGCCCCGAACATTCCCCGCTTGGATCTGTCAGGGGGATTGATACAAGCCCTCTCACAAGTCCGCGCCGTTGGAGCGGATGATATCTCGGTACCATCGCCCGCTGTCCTTCAGCATCCGGTCCCCTGTGGCGTAATCCACATAGGCCAAGCCAAAGCGGGGGTCATAGCCCTCCGCCCACTCGAAGTTATCCGTCAGGGACCACTGGAAATACCCCCGGACATTCGTGCCCTGGTCAATGGCGCGCTCCAGCGCCCGGAGATACCGGGTCAGGAAGTCGATCCGCAGAGGATCGTGTACGGCGCCGTCCAGAAAGACCCGGTCCGTACAGGCCAGACCGTTTTCACTGACCACCAGCGGCAGACCGTAGCGTTCCGCTAAAAACCGCGGGCCCCACTCCAGGGCCTCCGGGGTGATGGGCCAGCCCAGGGCGGTCCGCGGGAAGCCCGCCGGGAAGGGAAGCGTCTCCGGCCCGTTTTCTCCCGCGTGGACGGGTGCGCCCTGATAGAGGTTGAGCCCGATGAAGTCCGGCTTCTCGTATTCTTCCCCCAGGCACAGGGGATCCAGGGCCAGGGTGTGGGAGAAGGTTCTGGGCCCCAGAGGAAGGGCAAAGGTCCCCTGCCGGGCCGCCTCCACGTCTTCGGGAGCCTGACTGGCGGGATAACAGACCGCCCCCGTGGAGGCGACACCCACCAGATTTCCGCCGTCCGCCCGGTGCAGAGCCTTCTGTCCCAGAGAGTGCGCCTGGCAGAAGGTCTCCCAGCAGGCGCTGAGGCTGTCGTCGTCCAGCTTCAGGCCCGGGGCGTGTTCTCCCGTCCCATAGCCCATTCCTATGAAGCACTGGGGCTCGTTAAAAGTGAACCACCGGCGCACCCGGCCCCGAAACAGCTCCGCCATTTTCTCCGCGTAGGCCTCAAAGCGCCGGGCGGTCTCCGGGTTCTGCCAGCCGCCCTGCCGCTGCAATGCCTGGGGAAGGTCCCAATGGAACAAAGTCACCCAGGGCTGGATTCCCTCCTCCAGAAGGCCGTCCACCAACTCACTGTAGCAGTGCAGCCCCGTCTGGTTCCAATGCCCGTCGCCTTTGGGGTCTACCCGGGGCCAGGCAATAGAGAATCGATAAGCCTGGAGGCCCATCTCCTTCATGATGGCGATGTCGTCCCGCCAGCGGTGATAGGCGTCGGCGGCCGTGTCGCCGGTATCGCCCCATTTGACCTTTCCGGGGGTGTGGGAGAAAACGTCCCAAATGCTTTCTCCCCGGCCGTCCTCTTTCACAGCGCCCTCAATCTGATAAGAGGCGGAAGCGGCGCCCCAAATAAAATCCTTTGGAAATCCCATGGATCAAGCTCCTTCTTCGTTATATAGATAAACGCAATTTGCCAGTTCCCCCAGGCGGACGAGAGCCAGCCTGGGGGAATCATTGACGCGGCAGAGTATATCACACCGTCTGTGGGCGGTCAAGCGCCCCTATGGTCAAAACTCCAGGTTCTTTCCGTCCTGGCCGAAGACATGGCACACGTTGCCGCTGAAGGTCAGGTTCATCTGGTCCCCGGCGTGGAAGGAGTCGATGTGGGTTCCCGTGGCGTCCATGGTGGGCACAATCACTACCACGTCCCGGCCCTCGGCATTGGCGTGGAAATGGACCTCGCTGCCCATCATTTCCGAAACCTCCACCTTGGCGGCCAGGGTGTTGCCGGGCTGCTTGGCCAGCACCATGTGGCTGGGCCGGACGCCCAGGGTCATGGCCTGGGCGGATACCTTTTTCTCCGCCAGGTTCTTCTGCTTGTCGCCAGACAGCTCCACCTTGCAGCCGCCTACGCTGACGAAGTATTTGCCGCCCTCGCAGAGGAGCCTGGCGTCGAAGAAGTTCATCTGGGGCATTCCGATGAAGCCCGCCACGAACAGGTTCGCCGGATGGTCGAAGACCTCCTGGGGGGTGCCGATCTGCTGGATGAAGCCGTCCTTCATGATGACGATCCGGTCGCCCAGGGTCATGGCCTCCGTTTGGTCGTGGGTGACATAGATAAAGGTCGTATTGATTTTCTGGCGCAGCTTGATGATCTCGGCGCGCATCTGGTTGCGGAGCTTGGCGTCCAGGTTGGAGAGGGGCTCGTCCATGAGAAGCACCTTGGGCTCCCGGACGATGGCCCGGCCAATGGCCACCCGCTGGCGCTGGCCGCCGGAGAGGGCCTTGGGCTTGCGGTCCAGGTACTGGGTGATGTCCAGGGTCTCCGCCGCCTCCTTGACCCGGCGGTCAATCTCCGCCTTGTCCACCTTCCGCAGCTTCAGGGGAAAAGCCATGTTCTCGTAAACCGTCATATGAGGATAGAGGGCATAGCTCTGGAACACCATGGCGATGTCCCGGTTTTTCGGCTCCACGTCGTTCATCAGCTTCCCGTCGATGTACAGCTCGCCGCCGGAGATCTCCTCCAGGCCGGCAACCATCCGCAGCGTGGTGGACTTGCCGCAGCCGGAGGGGCCGACGAGGACGATGAACTCCTTGTCCTTGATATCCAGATTGAACTCCTGGACGGCAATGACACCCTCGGCGGTCACCTGGAGGTTGACTTTCTTCTCGGTGTCTCCGGCCTTTTTCTTGCCTTTTTTCTGTCCGCCGCTGTGAGGATATATTTTGGTGATGCCCTTCAAATTCAAACTTGCCATAACTCTCGGCCCTGGCGAAGGGGCCTCCGCCGCCTTCGCCTCGCCCCGGCCAAGGGACTTTACGACAGGTCTCCACACTGCCGCACCGCGAGCCGCCGCGGTCTTCCTCCTTTTTCAGGCGCCGGCCGCTGTAAGCGTGGAGCAGCGGGCCGGCCCTTTTTTATTTGCATACCCTCTCGGGGAATGGAGTCACAATGCTCAGCGGAAGGGGTTCTCCGTGGGATAGGGCAGGCTCTTGGGCTGGTTGTAGGCGATATCCTGAATCCCAAGGAACTTGAACACCTCGAACAGCGCCTTGCCATAGTGCCCGAAGGCCACGGCCCCGTGGTGGGGATAGCGCTTCTGGATGAGCACATGGCGGTAGAACCGGCCCATCTCGGGAATAGCGAACACGCCGATGCCGCCGAAGCTGCCCGTGGCCACCGGCAGCACCTCGCCCTGGGCGATGTAGGACCGGAGATTCCCGTCACTGTCGCACTGGAGGCGGTAGAAGGTGATATCGCTGGCGGCGATGTCGCCCTCCAGGGTGCCCCGGGTGAAGTCCGGCTCGCCGCCGTTCTCCAGCAGGCGGTTCTGGATGAGCTGATACTTGACGGCCCGGTCCGCGCACAGCTTGCAGGCGGGGGTATTGCCGCAGTGGAAGCCCATGAAGGTATCCGTCAGCCGATAGTCAAACTTACCCTTGATCTGCTCCGCCCACAACCGGGCGGGGACGGAGTTGTTGATGTCCAGCAGAGTCACCGTGTCCCCGGAGACGCACATGCCGATGTACTCACTGAGCGCGCCGTAGATGTCCACCTCACAGGCAACCGGGATGCCTCGGCTCACCAGACGGGAGTTCACATAGCAGGGCTCAAAGCCGAACTGGCTGGGAAACGCGGGCCAGCACTTGTCCGCGAAGGCCACGTACTTCCGGGCCCCCTTGTGCTTCTCCGCCCAGTCCAGCAGCGTCAGCTCAAACTGGGCCATCCGCTCGCCCAGATCGGGGTAGTAGCGGCCCTCGCCCATCTCGGCGGCCATTTCCGCGCAGACCGCCGGGATGCGGGGATCACCGGCGTGCTCCCGGTAGCTCACCAGCAGGTCCAGCTCGGAGTTCTCCTCCACCTCCACGCCCAGCTCGTACAGGCCTTTGATGGGGGCGTTGCAGGCAAAGAAATCCTGAGGCCGGGGGCCGAAGGTGATGATTTTCAGATTCTTCACGCCGATAACAGCCCGGGCGATGGGGACAAATTCGGCGATCATTCCGGCGACGTCCTGGGCGGTGCCTACAGGATATTCGGGGATATAGCCGCGCAAACGCCGCATCCCCAGATTATAGGAGCAGTTCAGCATTCCGCAGTAGGCGTCGCCCCGTCCGTTGATCAGGTCCCCGTCCCCCTCAGCGGCGGCCACAAACATGCAGGGGCCGTCAAAATTCCGGGCAATCAGCGTCTCCGGCGTCTCGGGGCCGAAGTTGCCCAGGAACACCACCAGGGCGTTGCAGCCCTGGGCTTTCATGTCCTCCACGGCTTTCAGCATTCCCTGCTCGTTTTCCACCGTGACAGGGCACTCGTACAGCTCGCCGGAACAGGCGGCCTTGACGGCGGCCCGGCGCTTCTCACTCAGGGCGACGGGAAAACAGTCCCGGGAGACGGCGACGAGGCCCAGCTTTACCTCGGGAATATTGGTCAATTGCATAGAATCTTCCTCCTTTTCAAAAATCGTTTTTGATATCAATGTTCTCACCTATCAGGCCCACCCAGGCCCCCTGTCCAGCCTCGCCGGAGTCCGGGTGCGCCAGCAGCCATTTGTTTTTCGCCCACAGGCGGTCATCCTCCGCGTTCAGCGGCGTGAGGACGGGCCTAGCCTCGTTGGTGCCCCTGGGCAGCACCACCGCCACCCGGAACCCCTTTGTCTCATCCACATGGCAGGGGGCGTAGTGCAGCGTCGTGGCGTAGACCTCCACCACCGCCCCGGCGGGGACCCGGAAGGCCCGGACACAGGCGGTATCCAGCCGGCCGTCCACCATTTCCTCCTGTTTCGCCAGCAGGAGAATGAAATCCGACGCTCCGATGTTGACCTCGCTGTCCCGGTGGTACTCCAGGCAGTTGAGCTTGGTATTGCGGCCCCAGCACATGCCGATTTGTACCGGCATCCCCCCGTAGGCGTGGTCCTGGAACCGCCGGAAGATATCGCAGCCTTCCAAGGCGGCAATGGACGGCTCATAGGCCGTGCCCTCCTCCGGCAGGGGGATGGCCTCCATGGTCCAGAGCAGCTTTTCCGTGTCATAGCCGGTGAGTACCTGGCCGTAGGCCCGGAAGGCGGGGCTGTAGACAGATTCAATCTTCATGGGGTTCCTCCTTATAAAGAAGCTGGGGAAACAGCGCCTTGCAGGCGGGGTAGATTTTTTGGAACTGCCGGTACCGCTCCTCATAGAGGGCGCTCAGCCCCGCCTCCGGCTCTACGGTGCCGGCAACGCGCACCAGGGCGTCCGCCGCCGCCTGGACGGAGGGGAACCGCCCCGCCGCCACCATGGCCAGCATGGCCCCGCCGTAGCCCGGCCCCTGCTCCGTGGTCACGATGTCCAGGGGGATGCCCAGGATGTTGGCCATGATGGTCCGCCAGAGCCCAGACTTGCTGCCCCCGCCGCAGATGTTGGAGCGGGGAATCTCCACGCCCAGGCTCCGGGCCACCTCAAAGCTGTCCCGGATGGCGAAGGCCACGCCCTCCAGCACCGCCTGGAGCAGGTCCGCCCGGGTGGTATCCATAGTCATTCCAATAAAGCAGCCCCGGGCGCCGGTGTCGTTGATGGGGCTGCGCTCTCCCATGAGGTAGGGGAGGAAAAACACATGGTTCCGCCCCAGCTTCTCCGAGAGGATGCCCGCCTGCTCCCCGGCGTAGTCCGAGGTCTTCAAAATGTCCTCCATCCACCACTTGTTGCAGCTGGCGGCGGAGAGCATGCAGCCCATGAGGTGGTATCCGCCGTCCGCGTGGGCGAAGGAGTGGAGGGCGTTGTGGGGGTCCACGCCGAAGGTTTTGCTGGAGATGAAGATGGTCCCGGAGGTGCCCAAGCTGATGTTGCAGCCTCCGTCCCCCACGGTGCCCGTGCCCACGGCGGCGGCAGCGTTGTCCCCCGCCCCGGCGCAGACCGCCACGGTCTCCGGCAGGCCCAGGGCCCTCGCCATGTCCGGATTGAGGGTGCCCACGGCCTCATAGCTCTCAAAAACCTTTGCCATCTGGGATTCCAGCAGTCCGCAGAGCTCCAGCATCTCCGGGCTCCAGCGCTTGTGCTCCACGTCGAAGAGAAGCATCCCCGAGGCGTCGGAGACGTCGGTGCAGTGGACGCCGGTAAGGCGGTAGTTGATGTAGTCTTTCGGCAGCATCACCTTGTCGATTCTGGCGAACAGCTCCGGCTCGTTCTTCCGCATCCAGAGGAGCTTAGGGGCCGTGAAGCCCGCGAAGGCGATGTTGGCGGTGTACCGGCTGATTTTTTCCCGGCCCACGATCTTGTTGAGGTAGTCCACCTCCCGGGCGGTGCGGCCGTCGTTCCAGAGGATGGCCGGGCGAAGGACCCGGTCCTCCCCGTCCAGGGCCACCAGCCCGTGCATCTGCCCTCCGCAGCCGATGGCCGCAATCTGGGTCCTATCGCAGTCCGCCGTCAACTCCCGGATGCCAGTCACCACCGCTTCCAGCCAGTCCGCCGGGTTCTGCTCGGACCAGCCAGGCCTGGGAAAAGACAGTGGGTATTCCCGGGAGACGATGTTTTGGATTTGTCCCTCCTCGTCCATCAGCAGCAGCTTCACGGCGGAGGTGCCCAGGTCGATTCCTATATACAGCATGTCGTTTCTCCTTATGTCCGCCGGATGGAAACGCTGGCGGCGCTCTTTCCTGTCAGCCGGGCGGTGCGGGCGTCCGGCTGGCCCAGGCCCGCGTACAGGGTCCAGGTCCCGCTGCCGGGAATCCGCTCTCCGGCGGCGTTGACCACGGTGAAGGCCGAGGGCTCTATGGGAACGTCCACCGTCTTGGCCTCCCCCGCCCCCAGCTCAATCCGCCGGAAGCCGCAGAGGATGGGATTGGGCGGCGCGTCGGGGGACGCCTCGTCCTTCAAATAGAGCTGCACCACCTCCTGGGTGGCCCGCCCGCCCTGGTTCTCCACTGTGACCCGGGCGGAGGCCTCCCCGGCGGTGACGGCGGTGACCGCCGCGTCGCCATAGGTCAGGCCGTAGCCGAAGGGATAGAGGGGCTCGCCCCGGTAGTAGCGGTAGGTGCGGTTAGTCATGGCGTAGTCGGTAAAGGCGGGCAGCTCCTCCAGGGCCTCGTCCCGGTAGAAGGTCACGGGCAGCTTGCCGGAGGGGGATGCTTTGCCGAAAATCAGGTCCGCAATGGCCCGCCCTCCCCCGGCGCCGGGATACCAGCCCAGGAGAATGGCGTCCGCTTGGGTCTCGGCCTCGCTGAGGTCGATGGCGCTTCCCGCCAAAAGGACCACCAGCGTGGGCTTCCCTGCCGCCAGCACATGCCGCATCAGCATCCGCTGGGGCGAGGGCAGGAGAAGATCCTCCTTGTCACCGGAACCGGCGGCGTTGCCCTCGTCGGGCTGTTCGCCCTCCAGAGTCTCGTCCAGGCCCAGAACCAGGACCACCACGTCGCTGTGCTTCACCACCGCCATGGCCTCCGCCATGCGGTCGCTGGCTTGGGCCAGGGGCTCCACCCGGTCCCGCCAGAGGTGGCAGCCTTCTGCGTACAGCACCCGTCCGCGGCCCTCCATGGCGTCCTGGATGCCCTCCAAGACGGTGACATAGCGGGAGGCGGTGCCGTGGTAGTTCCCCACCAGAGCCGCCCGGCTGTTGGCGTTGGGGCCGATGACCCCGACGGTACCCACCGTCTCCGGGTTCAGGGGCAAAAGCCCGCTGTTCTTCAGCAGCACGCAGGACTCCAGAGCGGCTTTGCGGGCCAGAGCCAGGTGCTCCGGGCACTCCACCGCCTCATAGGGGATGGAATCGTACTCGCTGCCCTCCCCCAGGACGCCCAGGAGATACCGGGTGGTAAAGAGCCGCTCGGCGGCAATTGTAATATCCTCCTCGGAGATCAGCCCCTCCCGCAGGGCCAGGAGCAAACAGCGGTAGCAGTCGCCGCAGTTCAGGTCACAGCCGTTTTTCAGCGCCAGGGCCACGGACTGGGCAGTGTCCTCCGTGACCATATGTCCGGTGTGGAAGTCCCGGATGGCCCAGCAGTCGGAGACCACATGGCCCTGGAAGCCCCAGCGGCCCCGGAGGATGTCTTTCAGCAGCGTCTCGCTGCCGCAGCAGGGCTCGCCGTTGGTGCGGTTGTAAGCACCCATGACGGCCTCCACCCCGGCGTCCTTGACGCAGGCCTCGAAGGCGGGGAGATAGGTCTCCTCCATGTCCTTGGGGGAGGCCACGGCGTTGAACTTGTGCCGCAGGCTCTCCGGTCCGCTGTGGACGGCAAAGTGCTTGGCGCAGGCGGCGGATTTCATGGTTTCGCCGCTGCCCTGGAGACCCCGGATGTAGGCTTTGCCCAGTTGGGCGGTGAGGAAGGGGTCCTCGCCGTAAGTCTCGTGCCCCCGGCCCCAGCGGGGGTCCCGGAAAATGTTAACGTTGGGGGACCAGAAGGTCAGCCCCTTGTAGATGTCCCGGTCGTCCTGGGCGGAGAGGGCGTTGTACTTGGCCCGGCCCTCGGTGGCGGCCACGTCCCCCAGCTTTTCCAGCAGCTCCTCGTCGAACATGGCCGCCAGGCCGATGGCCTGGGGGAAGCTGGTGGCAGTGCCCGCCCGGGCCACACCGTGAAGGGCCTCGTTCCACCAGTTGTAGGCGGGGACCCCCAGGCGGGGAATAGGCGGCGCGCTATAGCTCAGCTGGCCGGCCTTTTCCTCCAGGCTCATCTGCGCCACCAGAGCCCTGGCCCGCCGCCGCGCGGTTTCTCGATCCATAAGCAATTCTCCTTTGGGTTCAGTTTGGTTCTCCGTCCTCCGCCGGGAGCACCCGGCGGAAGATTCTCCACAGCACCCGGGAGGCCAGCCACGCCGGGCCGGAGGCCCCCGCGATGAAATACACAAAGCCCAGCATCCGCAAGACCGCCAGGGGCAGAAACAGCGGGACGGCGACGGGCAAAAGGGCGATCAGCCACAGCAGCAGCGTCCGCCCCGGGGAGCAGAAGGCCAGGGCAAAGGCGTTTTTCACCTGGCCCTTCCAGGTGTTCTGAAACCTGGCCTGGAGGGGGAACACATAGCACAGCAGGGTCAGGGCGATCACTGCCACAACGGTGGCGACGGTCAGGAACAGTACCCGGAGGGCCCCCTCCTGCCGGAGGGCAAAAAAGGCGTCCCCCGCCGCCACAACCCCCAGGGCCAGCACCAGCAGGCCCAGGGCCGCGCCCCGCTTGAGGTTGGCCCGGAAGGCGTCCAGGAAGCCCCGCAGGGTGCGGACCTCCTCCCCCCGGACCAGCTTCAAGGTGACATAGTACAACGCGCACAGGGCGGGCCCGGCGGTAACCACCGGCAGGGCGCAGAGGACGCAGAGCCAGTTGAGGACGATCAGGTCCCCCAGGGTGCGGAGGACCTGTCCCAGGGAGGCCCGGAGGGGGCTTCCCTCCTCCGGCCCGGCCTTACGCGTGTCCGCCATAGGCTCAGCCCTTCACGCCGCCCAGGGCCACGCCGGCGATGATGTACTTGGACAGGGCGAAGTACACGATGAACAGGGGCAGGATCGTCAGGGTCAGGCCCAAATAGATCGCGCCGTGCTCCGTCTTATAAATATCGCCCCGAAGGAGGCCCACCATGATCGGCATGGTGTATTTACTGTTGTCCGTCAGCAGGATGGTGGGCAGGAAGAGGCTGTTCCAGCTGGAGACGAAGCAGAAGATGGCCTGGGTGGCCATGGCCGGCTTCATGATGGGCAACGCGATGCGGTTGAAGGTGTTGAATTCCCCGGAGCCGTCGATCCGGGCCGAGTCCAGCAGCTCCAGAGGCAAAGAGGACAGCATGAACTGCCGCATGAAGAACACCGTAGCCGGAGCGGCAATGGAGGGGAGGATCAGCGCCAGGAAGTTGTTGGTCATGTGGATCTGGTACATGAACTGGTAGAAGCCGATGCTGGTGACCTGGGCGGGGATCATCATCACGCACATGATGACGGTGAAAAAGGTCTTGCGCCCCTTCCACTGGTAGGCCACCAGGGCATAGGCGGTGAGGGCGGAGAAATACACCGTGCAGGCCGTGGAGCCCACGGAAATGATCATGGAGTTCATGAAGCCCCGGATGGGATTGAAGGTCTTGCCCAGCAGCACGCTCAGGTTGCTCATCAGGTAGGTGGAGGGCACCAGGGAGATGGCGTGCTGCTGAATCTCATAGGTGCTGCGGGTGGAGTTGACGAGCATGATGACAAAGGGCATCAGGCTGAGGATGGTCAGCAGGATGCACACGGTATAGGCCACAATTTTAAAGGCCGTGCCGTTGGAGTGTTTCGCGTGTTTCATGTCCGGTTACCTCCCCTCGTCCTTGTCCCGCATCAGCAGGAAGATCACGCCGGAAAACACCGCGATGATGAGGAACATAATCATGCTGGCCGCGGCGGCCCGGTTGTAGAGATAGCTCCCGCTGAACGCCTGGTTGTAAATAAACACGCTGGTGGTCAGGGTCGCGTTGTCCGGCCCGCCCAGCAGGAACAGCTTGGGAATGTCGTACATGTTCAGTCCGCCGATCATGCTGGTGATCAGGGTGTAGAGCAGGATGGTTTTCAGGTTGGGAATGGTGATCTGGAAGAACAGCTGCACGTCGTTGGCCCCGTCGATCTCCGCCGCCTCGTAAATCTCAGGGCTGATGCCCAGGACGCCGGAGATCAGGATAATCATGGTGTAGCCGTACCACATCCAGAACTGGATGAAGGCCACGATGAGCTGGGCCGCCGTCGCATTGATGGAGAAGTTGAAGGGCGTGTTCAGTACTCCCGTGGTCACAAGAAGGTCGTTCACCGGGCCGGTGGGATAGCCGAAGAGGGCGTTGAACAAAATGGCCACGGAGGCCGCCGTGATGATGTTGGGCATGTAGAAAACGACCTTGAAGAAGCCCTGACCGGCCAGCTTGTGGCGGTGGCTGGTGAACCAGGCCGTCAGCAGCAGGGCCAAGGTAATCTGGGGGATAAAGTTCATAATCCAGAGCTTCACGGTGTTGCCCAGGGATTTAATAAAAGAGGGGTTCTGAAGGACGCTGACAAAGTTCTTGAACGGCTCGTCCGTCAGGAAGTGCCAGGTCGTGTTTCCCAGGCCCTTGCAGTCCGTGAAGCCCAGGAGGGCGGTGTAAATGGTGGGATACAGGGAGAAGACGCAGAAGGCCACAATGAAGGGCAGGCTGAACAAATAGCCGTACCTCGCGTAGCTGAAGCCTTTTCGCTGCCTCATGAAATCTCAGCTCCTTGAAATCAGATTGGCCGGGCATGGCCGGAGAGGAAGAACGGAGCGAAAGGGGCCCGTTCCGGGCCCCTTTCGCCTGGAAGCAGTCTCTCATTATCTCGGAGCCCGCTCCGAGATGGTCTGGGCCACTGGCCCAGAAATCGGCTTAGCCCAGATCCACCGTCACGTCCAGGTTGTCGGCCACGTCCTGCTTGAAGTCCTTGATGGCCTGATCCCGGGTCTTGGTGCCGGAGGTATACTGCCGGACCTGATCCCGCCACTTGGTGTTGATGGTTTCATCGTACTGGGTCAGGCATTTTCCGTTGGCGTACTGGTTGGCGGGGACAAAGGCGTCGAACATGTTCTGTCCGCCCAGGAAATCCAGGGAGCCGTCGCTCATCTCCATGACCGTGCCGGAGGCCACGCAGTCCTTGGTGCCGCCCTCGCCGTTCAGCGTTCCGTTGGCCCACATGTACTGGAGGCCGGTCTCGGAGCAGTCCAGGGTGATCCAGCGGATAATTTCGCCCACGGCCTCTTTGTTGGCGGAATTGTTGCTGGCCATCAGCCAGGTGCCGCCCCAGAAGAAGCCCACGGGAGGCGCGCAGACCGCCCAGTCGCCATAGGTTCCCTCGCCCACGGCGGAGCCGCCGCAGTTGGGGGCGATGGTGTAGTTGATGAGCCAGGCGGGGCCGAAGAAGCCGAAGACGCCCTTGTCCCCTTCGCCCTTCATGTCGGCGAACCAGGCGTCCTGCCAGTCCTGGGTATCATTGTGGTAATTGTTGTCCTTGAGCTCCTTGGACAGATCCAGGAACGCCTCCCGTTTGGGGTCGATGTTCAGCTTGCCGTCCACGATCCAGCCCTGCTCAGAGCTGTTTTCCACGGCGTGCCACAGGTCGCCGTCGCCGGAGATGATGCCGTAGCCCTTACCCTTGAGGGTCTCGGCGGCCTCGTAGAATTTATCCCAGCCATTGGAGCCCGCGCCGATAGCCGCTCCGATGGTGTCGGGATCGTCGGTGCCGAAGACCTCCTTGGCAATGGAGCGGCGGTAGATGAACGCGCCGCCGGTGGCCTGATAGCCCAGGCCCACCACCTTGCCGTCGTCGGGCCGGGTGCCGATGTCCACAGAGTACTGGGCGATGTCGGCGGCCTGGATATCCCCGGCCACGTCGATGCCCAGGTCCTCATAGGGAGCGGCATAGTGGGCGGCGTCGCCCTGGGTGTACTTCATGACGAACGCGGCCTCGGCGCAGTACATATCCGGGGCGTCGGAGCCGCCGCCGGCCAGGGCCTGGTCCAGGGCGGGCTGGTAGGCGCCGTCGGTGGTGGCGATGACGGTGGTCTTGACCTCATACTTTTCGGCAAAGTCCGGACGGCTGGCCAGGAACTTGTCGACCATCTTGGGCACCTCGTCGGTGAAAGCCCAGAGATTCAGCACGGTCTTGCCGCTGGCGGAGCTCCCGCCAGAGCCGCCGTCACCAGAGCCGGAACCGGAGCCGCCGCCGCAGGCGGCCAGGGAGAGCAGCATCACGGCTGCCAGAAGGAGCGCAGAGACTTTCTTTTTCATGTACCTTTTCCTCCAATCAAAAATTTTGGTATGTTAGGCGATTAAATTTACTAACTTAGGTTAAAAAAATTTACCGCCCGACCTTGCTCCTAGTGTAATAGACGCTCAGAAAAATGTCAACAGAAACCATAGTAATCCGCCAAATTTTGTACAGAACGCCCTGGAGATGACCGTTATTTTGTAGGAGATGATAGTTTTTCCTAGCTCCGCCACTGGAGGGCTTTTGGTTTGGCAATAATATAACCTATCTATCCCCGTGTTGAAATTGAAATTAGATTGTGTTATAATCGAACCAAGTCGACAAGGAGGGGCAACTATGGAGAAGGCGGCTGCCCAGAGAACAAAGGAGCGCGGAGGCGAACCCATCCCCGCGCTGCCCTCAAATTTAAAGATACAGAACCGAAAAATGGTGCTCTCCTGCTTCCGGGACAACCGACCCCACTCGGTGGCGGACGTGGTGGCCCGCACTGGCATCAGCAAACTGACGGTGATGAAGGCCATCCAGTTTTTTTGCGGAAAGGGGATTCTGGCCAGCTCTGGCAAAGGGGATTCCACGGAGCTGGGGGGGAAGAAGCCGGAGTACTTCCGCTTTTCCTGCGGGAAGTACCTGCTGACTATCCGCATGTGGCCGGAGGACCTGGGCCTGACGCTGTTCGACATGCGCATGAACAAGGTAGACAGCTCCCATCTGGCCTGGATCATCCCGGACGCGCCCGAGGAGGCGTTCCGCATCATCGAGAACAGCGCCCTGGCGCTGCTGGCCCGGGCCGGGGTCGACCGGGAGGAGCTGTATGGCGTCAGCCTGTCCTCCTCCGGCATCGTGGACTATGACCATCTGACGCTGAAATACAGCGTCCACACGCCCAACTGGGGGGCGAACGTTCCAATTGGCGATTATCTCCGGGGCATCTTCGGTCCCGGCCCGGCGCTCTCCGAGGAGAACGCCGGAAAATCCATCAGCCGGGCCATACTCAACGAGCAGGAGGACCCAAACCGGTCCATTCTGGTTCTGTTCACCTCCTGGGGACTCTCCGGGGCGCTGATTCAGGACGGGCGCATTCTGAACGGGCGGAACTCCCTGGTGGGCGAGATCGGCCATATGATCCTGGACCAGAACGACCCGGAGCTTTGCAGCTGCGGCAGCCGGGGCTGCGCAGAACGGCTGGTGTCCGTTGCCCGGGTGCGGAAGATGATCGCCGGGGACCCTCCGCCGGAGGGCTCTCCCCTGTCCCGCCTTCCGGCGGAGGCGGTGGAGCTACGGCACCTCTTCGCCTCCTCCCGGCAGGAGGATGCCTACGCCCGGAAATACGTGGCCTATATGGCGGATCGGTTCGCCGCCCTTTTGCGGAATGTGTCGCTGGTGTTCAGCCCGGAGAAGGTAGTCTTCGTGGGGGACTACGCCGTGGCGGACGAATTTTTTGACCAGAGGATACGCCAGCAGCTCTCCTCGTTCCGCTATCTGTCCCTGAGCCAGCCCATGGAAATTGCCTACAACACCCGGTCCCTAACGGACTTGGACGCCTTGGGCGGCGCGGCGGCGCTCATCGACCACTATCTCTCCCGGCCGGAGCTGTATGAGGAAACACTCTGACAGCAAAATCCGGCCATGGTCTTTTCTTTGTTTATGGCGCGGCAAATTTTAAGCGGCATCACCATGCTTTTCCGCAGTGGACTATCTAAAAGATAGCCGAGATTTTTATGTCCATGCCTGTGGTGTGGTGAAGCTTCCAGATCTGTGACCCATAGCGTGACCCAAAACAGGAAATCGCTCTATGGAATCAGTGCGTGGGGTGGTTCGAAGGGCTGTCAATATTCTGAGCAAACAGCATCAAATGGGGCCAAAAGCACTTGCCGTAAACCCTTAGACAAGCTACGGACCAGAAGGCCGGGGGTTCGAATCCCTCAGGGCGTACCAAATCCACGGAAATTCGTTGAATTTCCGTGGATTTGTCTTTGTTTTCATCACTTTTTCTGGTGGTTAGATTTTGCGGTGGACAGTTGACCCAAGCCATGACCCATACGGGAGTTCGGAGCGGTTAGGGCTGGAGAGTACCGGAGAGGAAATTTCCCACCGCGTTCGCCGCCTGCTTCTGCATGGAGGTCGTGACGTGGGTGTAGGTGTCCAAGGTGAATCCTGCCGAATAATGTCCCAGCATGATGGAGAGGGTTTTTACGTCCACTCCGTTTTGCAGGGCCAGCACCGAAAATGTGTGTCTGAGGTCGTGGAAGCGTATCCGTTCCAACCCCGCCCGTTTCAGAATCCTCTGAAGCATGTGCAGGACGCTGTCCGGGGACATCGGGCCTCCGAACGGAGAGGGGAAGACGTATTCGTCTTTCTGCTCCATATCCTTGAGAACCTTGATCGCATCAACTCCTATCGCGATGTTGCGGTAGGAGTTTTTCGTTTTCAAGGGAGCTTCAACTACTTTCCCATCCTGGCGGAGGACCTGTCGTCGGATATGGATGATACCCTTGTCCAGATCGACATCGCTCCATTTCAGCCCCAGCAGTTCTCCTCGCCGGAGTCCTGTTGCGAGATCGATGTAGTACAGCTCGAACACACCGCTGCGCCGTGCCTCCTCGAAGAAGGTGCCCAGACTCTCCGGCGGCAGGATTTTCATCTCCTTCCGCTCCAGTTTCGGCATGACACAGCCCTTGGTTGGATTACTGGGAATCAGCCGCTGTTCCACAGCACAGTTCAGGGCGGAGGAAATCATCTGGTTGATATTTCGCACTGTCTTGACGCTGAGACCCTTGGGCTTGCTGCGGGACTCCGCGCATTCCACCCTGCCGTTCTCCAGCAGATGCTTGTACAGGCGCTGGAGATCCATCGGCGTCAGCTTCTCCAGCGGCAGATCACCGAGGGCGGGCTTGATGTGGTTTTCGACGAAGCCCTGGTAGGTCTTGTAGGACGAGGCACGAACCTGGAGCTTGGCGTAGTTCTCCATCCAGGCGTCCAGCCATTGGCCCACGGTGTAGTACTCTGTCTTCAAGGGTTGGACGCCGGTTTTCTCAATTGCCGCCTTGAGTTTCTCCTTGACCTCCGCCTGAGTTTTGCCGAGGACGTTTTTGTAGATCACCTTTCCGGTTACCGGGTCGCGCCCTGCTGTGTAGCGTCCCTCCCAGCGGCCATCCTTTCGCTTGCGGATACTGCCTTCTCCATTCGCTCTGCGCTTTGCCATAGCATATCGCCTCCTATTCAGCGACACACATTACCAGCAACTTCGCTGAATAGCCAGTGACTTTGGGGAGTGTTATCAGAAAATTCACAGTCTGCGGAAAGGAGAAAGCAGAGAGAAAAACGGTCTGTTCTTTGTTTAGGCGACGCAATTTTTGCACTGCCTGTACCCATCAATATGGGTTTGGGATGGGCTAACGGGCGTGCCGCTCTCTCTTTGCAGACGGTGGTGCAATCCATACACGAATCACCTCGGCCCTTTTCCCTTGCTGACAACCGCCCACAAAGCCCCAACACAGCGGTTTGTCTATTGGAGAGGAGTACCATGGGCGATCCTCCACAAAACCGCACACAGTGGTTCACACGCCGAAACACAGGGGACACAAGCACTGTTGGCCGGCTTTCTTTTTCTCTGTGCTATTTTGTGACGCCTCTACTCTCCCCGTTTACAGAAAAGCCGGGAATTTCTCCGCCAAGCCACAGTTGACACCGCTGAATTCGTTGCCGCCGTAAGCACTGAGGGAGACAAGAGGTCAAACCGAGCATCAGTCCTCCATATTTGAGGTCACATGACCAATTGCACAAAAGCCTTGAAAGGATGACGGTAACCCATCAAAAGCCCTCGTTTTCCGCTTCTTCGGTCCGCACTGCGGGCCGGCGTCATCCGGCGTGGCGGCGTAAGACGCCACACCTTTATCCTGCTATAATTTCGACCGGTGGGTTCACTTCTGATTTTGTCATTATTTTCCTTCTTCCACTTTGAGAAAAATTCCGCTGCGCTTGCAGATCCAAAAAATTGACTGCCCGCTTTTTGTATACACTGGCTCAATCCGCAAATCGTTCAGCAGCATTTTGGCATTTTGCAGGCGCTGCGAGAACAAACTATCTCAAAATCCATCCCACTCCCCTCCCCCCAAAAGACATTTGCCAAATCTCCGCCCTTACGGTATAATCCCCATAAAACCACTATACTGGAGGAGAGGCTCCATGGCAAAAATTCTGGTTGTGGAAGATGACCTGGCCCTGAGCGCGGGGCTGTGCTTCGCGTTGGACGAGAGCGGACATCTCACCGCTGCGGCCTACACCTGTCAAAAGGCCCGCCAGCTCTTGAAAACCGACCGATTTGACCTGGTAATTCTGGACGTAAACCTTCCGGACGGAAACGGCTTTGACCTCTGCCGGGAGTGCAAATCCTCCGCCCCGGAACGGCCGGTCATTTTCCTGACCGCCAACGACCTGGAGCAGGACGAGCTGAACGGCTTCGACCTTGGCGCGGATGACTACATCACCAAGCCTTTCAGCATCCAGGTCCTCAAGCGCCGGGTGGAGGCGGTCCTGCGCCGGGGGACCGCCGGCTCCGACTGCTTTGACGACGGATTCCTGCGTCTGGATTTCCAGGCCCTGACTGCCGCGCGGAACGGAGAACGGCTGTCCATCACGCCAAACGAGTACAAGCTCCTGCGGCTCCTGACCGCCAATGCCGGGGCGGTGATGACACGGCGGCTCCTGCTGGAAAAGCTGTGGGACAGCGGCGGCAATTTTATCGACGACCACACCCTCACCGTGACCATGAACCGCCTGCGCGCCAAAATCGAGGACGCCGGACACCCCTACATCCAAACCGTCCGGGGCATGGGCTACGTCTGGACAGGAGCCCAGGGATGAAGCGGGACGGATTGGCTCAAATACCTCTTCTTATAACTTCAGCCGCGATCCTGCTGATCCTGCGGGGAGTCCTGGATCTCCCAGCAGCGCTTCTGCGCCCGGCGGCGATTGGTTTGGGAACGGCCATTCTGCTTCTGACGATTCTGTGGAAGCGCCGCCAGGAACGGCGGGAGTTCGATTTCGCCAACAGCTTCTGTGATACCCTGGACGCCCTGTTGAATGGCCGGGAGCCGAAGAGCGACCGCCCTTATGAGGACTCCCAGCTGGCCAAGGTGCAGGGAAAGCTCCTGCAATACCACGACTACGTTCAGGCGGGACAGCGGCAGAGCGAGGCGGACAAGCAAAATATCCAGGAGCTGGTCAGCGACATTTCCCACCAGGTGAAAACCCCCATCGCCAACATCCGGATGTTTACGGACATCCTCTGCCAGCACCAGCCGCCGGAGGAAAAACGGGCGGAATTCCTCTCCACACTGTCCACCCAAGTAAACAAACTGGACTTTCTCATGCAGTCCCTCATAAAAATGTCCCGCCTGGAAACCGGGACGTTTGCCCTGCGGATGGAGGACGCCAGCCTGTACGACACCATCGCCCAAGCAGTGGGCGGCGTCCTGACCGCGGCGAACCGGAAGCGCATTCAAATTGACGTGGACTGCGCCAGCGGGGAAACCCTCCGGCATGACCCCAGGTGGACGGCGGAGGCCCTGGGCAACCTCCTGGACAACGCGGTCAAATACACACCGGAGGGCGGGAGCATCCGCGTCCGCGTCCGCCCCTGGCAGTTTTACACCCGGATCGACATTACGGACACGGGAATCGGCGTCCCCGCGGAGTACTATCATGACGTATTCAAACGCTTTTACCGGGGGCAGTCCTCGGCGGAGGGCGTGGGGCTGGGGCTGTATCTGGCCCGGGGGATTATCACCCGCCAGCGGGGCTATATGACATTGAAATCCGAGGTGGGAAAGGGTTCCACCTTTTCCGTGTTTCTTCTGCGGTAACAAGGAGAGCTTTATGGATATGGTAACGGTTTGCGGCCTGAAAAAATATTTTGGCACGGGGATCCGGCAGGTGAAGGCCGTGGACGGGATTGACATCTCCATTGAAAAGGGAACCTTCACCGCCGTCGTCGGGGCCTCCGGCAGCGGAAAAACCACGCTCCTGAATCTGATCGGCGGCCTTTACCAGCCAACAGAGGGAACCGTCACTGTGGACGGCACGGAGCTGAGTACCCTGCGGGAGGAGGAGCTGACGGTCTTTCGCCGGCGGAGGATCGGCTTTGTCTTTCAGGACTGCCGCCTGATCCCGGAGCTGACGGTCCGGGAGAACATCCTGCTCCCCCTGGCTCTGGACGGCTCCAGGCCGAACCCGGCCCTCTTCGACAGGCTCACCGGACTGCTTGGACTGGAAAGCAGGCTGGACAGCTTCCCCCACATGCTCTCCGGCGGCGGACAGCAGTACGCCGCCATCGCCCAGGCGCTGATGACCCGGCCCGCCATTATCCTGGCCGACGAGCCCACGGGGAGCCTGGACGCCAAAACCGGCCAAAACGTGGCGGGACTATTGAAAATGACCGTGGATGTCTTCCATCAGACGCTGATAATGATTACCCACAATCCGGAACTCGCCCAGCTGGCCGATCATGTGGTGTGCCTTCAAAATGGGCGCGTCGCAAAATAGTCCTCATCCCCTGGCGCCCCGGTCTCTGCCGGGGCGCCGGCCTTTAGCGGGGGTAAAAGGCACAAAACTGTAACATTTCTGTACCGCAATTGTGACATTGGACTGATATTCTGGGTCCAGCAAGAGATTCAGGAGGAGTTTCCCATGGAGGATATGCTGAACATTCTGACCCGGCGGAGCTTCGCCGCCAGCCGGATCCGGAACGGGATCGCGGTGCTGGCCATTGCCCTGACGGCGGTGCTCTTTACCGCCATCACCACAATTGTACTGGGCACGATGGAATCCTTCACCCTGACCATGCAAATGCAAAAAATGAGCCGCTCCGACGGCGAGCTCCGGTTCATGACGGCGGAGCAGTTCGAGGCCCTGCGGCAGACGGACTTCATTGAGACGGCAGGACTGCGGATGCCGGTGGCCTACCTCTCCAACGCCGTCCGCCATAACATTGAGTTCAACGTCGAGGATGAAATCCAGGCGGGGCTGACTTTCTGTACCCCCACCCACGGCAGGCCTCCCGCCGCGCCCAATGAGGCAGCCGCCTCTGACCTCGCCCTGCGGGCCTTGGGCGTGGAACCGGAGGCCGGTGCGGAGATCGTCATTGAGTTCACCGCCCACGGGCGGGACTACGCCCTCCCCATGGTGGTCACCGGCTGGTACGAGGCCCTGGACAGTCAGCTGAGCGTCATGTGGGCCGGCCCCGCCTTCCGGGACGCCCACCCGGAAATCTTCCAATTCACTTTCCACGAAGACCGGGATATGACCGGCACCTATTTTTCCGATTTCACCGCCCGCAGTACTGCGGGCCTGGAAAAACGCCTCCGGCAGCTGGTCTATGACCTGGGCGGCGAGCCGGATGACGCCGGAGCCCCCAACTATATGCAGGCCGCCGTGAACCGCGTCACCAACGTCCAGCCCAGCCCATTCCAAATGGCGGCGGCGGGCGCCTTTGCCGTGCTGTTTGCCCTCTGCGGCTATCTGCTGATCTACAACGTGTTCGACATCGCCGTCATGCAGGACATCCGCCGCTTCGGCCTGTACCGGACCATCGGCATGAGCCGGAAACAGGTGCGGTGTCTGATGAACCGGCAGGCACTCTGGCTCAGCGGCATGGGGATTCCCCTGGGACTTCTGGCCGGCTTCTTCATCGGAAAATCTACCCTGCCCCTGATTATGGACATGGTTGCTACCGAGTACAAATACCTGTCCGCCGGCGTCTCCCCCTCTCCGGCGCTCTTTCTGACCGCTGCAGCTCTGACGGTGCTGACCGTCTTTTGCAGCACCCGCAAGCCTGTCCGGATCGCCGCCAACACCCCGCCTATCGAGGCTTTCCGCTACGTGGAGAGCGGCGGCGGGAGGCGGGCCTCCCGCAGAAGCACCCCAGGGGCCAGCATCCCCCGGCTGGCCTGGTCCAACCTGGGGCGGAACCGGCGGCGGACGGCCTTTATCATGCTGTCCCTGACGCTGTGCGTGGTGCTGTTGAACTGTGCGGGCACAGCGGCGGACAGCATGGACGTGGAAAAGGAGACCGCCTTCATGATCCGCACGGACTTCGCCGTGGTCAGCGCGGCCAGCGCCAGCAACGCCAAGGGATTTCTCCGGCGGTCCGACGCCCTGCGGGCGGAAACCATTGCGGACATTGCCGCCCGCTCCGGCGTCACCGGCGGCTCCGCGATCTACAAAAACACGGCGGAGGATGCCAACGTCACCTATGATTTCGGCCATCCGCTGACAGGAGAGACCTTTGAGAACCCACACAGCGGCCTTCTCTTCGGCTTTGACCAGTACCGGGCCTTTGGCCTGGGAGAGGACGGGCATATGATCTGCAACGTCTACGGAATGGAGGAGGGCGCCCTGGCCCGGATGGATCTGCGGGAGGGCGAGACGGACGCCCACACCCTCTTTGAAATGATGTCCGCCGGCGGAGGCGTGCTGGTTGGCGTACACGTAAACCGCAGGGACATGTCTCTCGAGCCGGTCCTGGATCTGGCGAACGTGGGCCAGATCGTCACGGTCTATAAAAACGGCGCGGCGGTGATGGAATTGCCTGTGCTGGCAAAAGCCGCCCTCACCACGGACGACGTGGGAATCGGCTATCTGGACGCCGGGGCTACCGATGTTGGCGGAGATGGCCTGTCCCTGTACCTTCCCACCAGTGTGTTCGAATCGCTGTACGACGCCCCGGCGGTCTACAAATACTCCTTTGATGTGCAGGAGGGATACGAGGCAGAGATAACGGCGTTTCTGGAGGATTACATGGAAACCGAGGACCCCGGCATGAGCTATCTCTCTGCCCAGGCCGCCCGGGAGAGCTCCCAGGGGACCCGGCGGATGATCCGTTTTGTGGGCGGTTTCGTGGGGCTGGTCTTCGGCTTTGCCGGAATCCTGAACCTGATTAATACCATCGTCACGACGATCCTGACCCGCCGCCATGAATTTGCCGCCATGGAGAGCGTGGGCATGACCCAGCGGCAGCTGACCGCCATGATGGTGTGGGAGGGCGTTTTTTACGCGGCGGGAGCCTGCCTGCTGGGGCTGGTTCTGTCAGCGGTACTGGACCTGACGCTGGTGAAACGTCTGGTGGATTCCATGTGGCAGTTCACGTTCCGCTTTACGCTGGTTCCTGCGCTGGCGGCCTGCGCCGTACTACTGGCGGTATCCGCCATTGTCCCGATACTCGCTCTGCGCTGGTTCCACAGGGGCAGCGTTGCAGAACTCCTCCGCGTCGCGGAATGAGGGCAGAAAGGAGATTCATTATGGAAAGCATCCTGAAGGCCGCCGGCCTCAAAAAGTACTACGGCAGCGGCGACGCCCAAGTCCGGGCCCTGGACGGTGTGGACCTGGAGGTCCAGCGGGGAACTTTCACCGCCATCATTGGCACCTCCGGCAGCGGAAAGTCCACTCTGCTGAATATGCTGGGCGGGCTGGACACTCCCACGGAGGGGAGTGTCCGGATCAGCGGCACGGAGCTTGCGGGGCTGGACCGGGAACAGGCAACTATTTTCCGCCGGAAGCAGATCGGCTTTGTCTTTCAGAATTACAATTTGATTCCGGTGCTGACGGTGTGGGAGAACATTGTCTTTCCCCTCTCCCTGGACGGGCAGAGACCGGACCGGTCCTTTATCATGAAGGTGGTGAAGCTGCTGGGGCTGGAGGGCAAGCTGGACAGCCTGCCGGGTCATCTTTCCGGCGGCCAGCAGCAGCGGGTTGCCATCGCCCGGGCGCTGGCGGCCAAGCCCGCCATCATTCTGGCGGATGAGCCCACAGGAAATCTGGACTCCAGGACCAGCGATGATGTGATGGGGCTGCTGCAGATGAGCAGCCGGGAATTTCACCAGACCATTGTGATGATTACCCATAATCCCGAGATCGCCCAGAGGGCGGACAGGGTTGTGCGGATCGAAGATGGGCGAATTGTGGCTTGAGGGTGATGCGGCCGGTTTGCGGCACTGACCCATAAACTGACCCAGAACGGGAAATTTCTATGTGGAGACAGTGGAACAGACAGCATTCCAGAGTGCCAAAATCCTGAGCGGATACCACCAAACGGACTGGGAAGCATCCGTTTCGCTTCCTCAGACAAGCTACGGACCAGAAGGCCGGGGGTTCGAATCCCTCAGGGCGTACCAAAACCACGGAAATTTGTTGAATTTCCGTGGTTTTGCTTTTGATTTTTGTACTTTTTCGAGTGGTTTAATTTTGCAATATCGGTTTGACCCAAGCCGTGACCCATACCAGAGTGCGGAGCGAAAATCACTGGAGAGTACCGGAGAGGAAATTCCCTACCGCATTTGCCGCCTGCTTCTGCATGGAGGTGGTCACATGGGCGTAAGTGTCAAGGGTGAATCCGGCGCTGTAGTGGCCCAGCATGGCGGAGAGGGTCTTCACGTCCACTCCGTTTTGCAGTGCCAGCACGGAGAATGTGTGCCCTTATGGCATAATAAGGACAAATCGGAAAACCCTTGCGATGCAAGGAGTTGGCGGTTTGTCCTTTTTCTTTTTCCACTAAAAAACGGCCCTGAAATGGGGCCTGCGAGAGGGGGTGATAACCAGGGGTTGCACTTAAAGGACAAATTTTTTTAGACCGAGAAGGAGGTTGAAAATGGGTTCCTGGGGTATCACCACGAGAGAAAGCGATAGCGGCCTGGACCTGCTGAAGACAATCGTGGACGAACATCTGAAAAAAGTGGACTTCTCTACCTTCAGCGTGGCAGAGGCTATTGAGATCACAAAAGCGGATAGCCTGGACGAGATCAGGAAAGCGAACCGAGGTACTTCGGCGGATGATTTGATCTTCTACATCAGCGAAAACCTTCCCCACCTATTCACCGATGAGGCGCTTCTGATTGCAGAGTGTCTGGCCGACTACTACGGCACCGAAGCGGACCGGTACAGTTTCTACCGCATCCCCAAGACCCTGCTGATGGACCTCCGGTAAAAAGCGTTTCCATCGAGGCCAAGGTCCTCTATGGCCTGCTGCTGGACCGCATGGGCCTGTCGGTCAAGAACAACTGGATGGACATTGAGAAGCGCATCTACATCTACTTCACGCTGGAAAATGTCATGTACATGATGGACTGCGGCCACAACAAGGCTGTCAAGCTGTTTGCGGAGCTGGACAGCACCGGCCTGATCGAGCGCGTCAAGCAGGGCCAGGGACGGCCCACGCGGATCTACGTTAAGAACTTCATCCTGCCTCCGCTCCCCGGTCCCGCGCCGGAGCCGGAGAAGTCCCAGCCCCCGGAGGATAGTTAGACTTCCTCTTTTGGGAAGTCTGCGCCCACCAAGGAAGTCTTGGATTCCCAGATGGGAAAGTCTACAATTCCCGAAACGGGAAGTCAAGACTTCCCCAAAGGGGCCGCTAATAAGACTGAGAAAAATAAAACTGAACTGAACGATACTGACCCATCTATCTTTCCCCCTACCCCCGCACAGCTTGTCCGGGTCAGACCCACGGGCCGGATGAAGATGGATGAGATGGATAGATACCGAGAGCTGATAAAAGAAAATATCGACTTTGACCTCCTGCTCCAAGAGTATCCCTACAATGAGGAAACGCTGGAGGGCTATGTGGAGCTTCTCGGCGAGGGTGGAGGACACGATGGACGCCTTTTAGCAGATCGTGGGCGGACCCTACTGAGGCGGGGTGCTACCTGCCCCAGCGGGTGATGCTGGTCTGCAACGGCGAGGGCAAGAACATGGGGCGGCTTATGCCCAACCGGGAGAATCCCATAAACAACCGGGACTTTATCGCGAGGACCTTCCTGCTGTGCAGCTTCGAGGGGAACACTTTACCTCCCTGACCGCCGCCCAGCAACGGGAGTTTGAAGCCTACTTCGCCACGCCCGGCCCGGAGAGAGACTATAAGAATTGACAACCCGACACCTGCTCTGCCGCCTGCTGGTCCCACCCTAGTACATAGCGGACCCGAACATTCTAACAATCGAAAGGAGGACACATGAGCGTCAAATTACCAAAAATGAAGCGATTCTTTTCCCTGTTCCTGGCGGCGGTGATGATGGTAACTTTGCTGGCCGTGAACGCCCACGCCGTCAACGCCAACAAGATCATCGACTACGGGGACGCCTACGGGCATTGGGCATACGAGACCCTGACCTGGGCGGTGGACAACGGCGTGATGGTAGGCACGTCCGAGGACAAGCTGAACCCGGACGGCTACCTCACCCGCGTACAGATGGCCGCTATGATTGACCGGTTTTTCGGCACTTACCAGAGCATGGATATTTCCCGCTACACAGACGTTCCCGTGGGAGTTGGCACTATGACTACCATTGCCCAGGCAGTCCACATGGGGACCTTCACCAGGTACTCCAACAGCCGTATGGGGCCAGAGGACAATATCACCCGCGAACAGGCTATCGTGGTGCTGGCCCGGACGGACTGCCTGACCTCTGCCGGTAACTCCGCCCTTGCCCGGTTCCCGGACCGAAACCAAGTAGGCGCGTGGGCGGCGGACGCCGTTTCCGCCATGGTGGAGCGCGGCTACGTCAGCGGCTACACGATGGCCGACTGAACCCCAAGGGCCAGATCACCCGTGCGGAGATGGCGCAGATCATGTGCAACATCTTTCAGAGCGTCCACGATTCAGGCGAGATCACCGGGACCTACCGGGACACCGTTCTGGTACGGGGCGCAGTGAACATCCAGGACGCTATGTTTGAGAGCGACCTGATCCTCGCCAACGGCCTGGGGGAGAAGGCCCTGGACCTCAACAACGTCGCCGTCAAGGGGCGGCTGGTGGTGTGGGGTGGCTCCGCCGTCAACATCAGCGGCAAATCCACCGTGGCGGGCGTGGTAACGCCCCGGAATGACGGCCCGGTGCAGGTGGTCTTTGACGCCGCCGCTACGGAGCTGTCCGAGAAGGACTGCGCCATTGTCTACCCCAACGGCATGGATAAGGGCAACAAGGTCCTGTTCACCGACAAGGCAGATAGGCTCACTATCGCCTTTGATCTCCCGACGTATCGGTACGTTGGGGATTCCGCCACTGTGAAAACTGCCTTCATCGGCGCAGATACTGTCACCTGGGAGCTGAACCGTGGCGGGAAATCTGTTGCCGTGCCGGAGGGCTTCACCAAGGACGGCGGCACCCTAAAAGCGCTGTGGTATGCGGAACACGACATTCTAAAACTGCTGGATGTGCTGCTGTTAAACGAGATAGAGGCAGCGGAGAAGAAACAGGTGTTACAGCGAGATTTTATATTTCCATGACAAAGGAGCTGGAAAGGGGGATTCATGATATATACAATTCAGGTGAGGCAATCGATCAGGGCTGTCCTGAAAAAGACTCTGTGCTATTTTTTGGCACAGAGTCTTGCTTAATTCAGAATTATAGGGTATACTAAATCTATAAAAGTTTTTGCAGGAATGGGGGAGTCAACATGTTACTGAAATTTCGATGCGATAATTTCAAAGCGTTCCGTGATGGTTTTGAGTTCAATATGGTGCCGGAAAAGCGCATGACAGAACTGAATTACAGCATATTAAAAGAGCAGATTGGGAAGCGGAAGGTAAATGCCCTGTCCTCCTCCGTCATTTACGGTCCCAACGCCGCAGGGAAGACTTCCATCGTGAATGCAATGTCCTGTATGCGGCAGATCGTGTTGCAGGGAGGGATGAAGGATGTCAGCGGAGACCCGGCGGACGGACAGGCCATCAGTGCACAGTTAATCCCCTTTGCGTTTCAGGAGACCGCGCGACCGGTCTGCTTTGATGCTTGGTTCACGTTTCACGACGTAGAGTACCGCTATGAGGTTGGAATCTATCTTGGAAAATTTCTTGAGAAGCAGGTGGACCCATATATTACAGAAGAATCGCTTTACGTGAATGGTAGCCTGATCTACCGGCGTGAAGAAAATGAGGTCACGGAACTGTCCCTGCCATCTGTCAAGAAGTTTTTGAATACTGGATATACCCTTGAGGAAACAGATACGACGCGGAAAAAGATGAGTGACAACCTTGTCTCTGACAGTCTGCTGCTGACGACGGATTTCAACTCCTTTTGTAGCAAGAGGATCGTAAGCGAGATCGTTGCATGGTTCAAAACGCAGTTTATGGTAATCAACTCCTCGAACTATGTACGATTTTACCCAAGTTTTCCTGAGAAGAATAACGCCGTCTTGGACCACACCATCAACCGGATCGCTCAGGAGGCGGGGATTATCGGCAGCGCCTTTATCTACGTGCAGGATGCCAAGACGCATTCGCCCCAATTGATGTCTCTTTTCCAAACCAACGATCAGGAGAACCCCTATGGGCTAGACGCAGACCAGATCGAGTCTGTAGGTACGCTGCGCCTTATTTCTATCATGCCGGCGGTAATCTCCGCTCTTGAAAAGGGCGCTGTACTGGTCATGGACGAACTGGATGCCTCCCTGCACCCAATGATTGTTATGAACCTGATCTCCATTTTCCACAACGACGAGGTCAACACACGGCGGGCACAGTTGATCTTCAATACGCATAACCCGATCTATCTGAGCCACAAGTTGCTCCGTCGGGATGAGATCAAATTCGTGGAGCGGGACAAGGAGACGAAATCCAGCAATTTGTACGCCCTGTCCGACTTCAAAGCCAACGGCGAGGCCAGTGTCCGCAAGACCAGCGATTATATGAAAAACTATTTTATCAATCGCTACGGTGCCATAGAGGACATCGACTTCACGGATATCGTCTCTGACATCCTGAATGGGGAACTAGCCGAGGAAGGGGGGACACCTGATGGGCAGGAATGAGTCCCGCCAATTCAATATGTCTGTGGAGGGTGTCAACTGTGAGCGGCTGTATTTTGAGCACCTTGCAAAACTGATCAACGGCTCCGGACGGAATCAATATAATCTGAAAATTTCGCCAAAGGCAATGACACCTTTTCAATACGCGAAAAGGAATGCATATAAACCCGTGGAGAAACTCCCATATATCCATATCCAGGATATTGAGGATTACTATGACGATGCGCAGAGGAAAAAATTCTACGGCGTGATTGATGAGATGAGGAAGGCTGAGAGCACATTTGGCATTTCCTACCGTCTGGGGTACTCCAACTATACCTTTGAGCTTTGGATGTTACTCCATGTAGCGGATATGAATTACGGGGTGGCAAGCCGCGTTGCTTATCTGAAACCAGTGAACCAATATTTTCATCGCAACTATAAAAGTTTGGATGATTTCAAAACCGAAGCTGAATTTCAGGGGATATTGAACGAGTTTATCACACTGGATGCGGTGTTTCTTGCGGTCAGCCGTGCAGAGAGGATCGTTAAAAGCAATACCGCACAGGAAAAAATAAAGGAGACCTATCGTAAGGTCGCCTTTTACCGGGATAACCCGGATGTTACAGTACACGAGGTCGTCAAATTGATATTTGATACTTGTGGGGTAAAGTGATGGATAACAGGCTTCTTGTGTACCGTTACAGAGGGGAAAAGTTTTCCCTTATTTTTTCCCTTTAGCGATTGGAAACGTATAAAAGGGAGCGGTACCCGGAGGTGAAAAAATCTGTATTTTTTGTACATTTTGGGGCCGCTTGGTAGCGAATAAGCTGCCTTAGCGCTGCAAAACATAGGGTTTCATGAATTCAAACCCCTCCTTTTGCGCCAAGCAAAATCCCCGGGATTGTAACTAAAATACTTAATTTTGTTTTGGAACCGGATAGCCGGGATTGGAACCCCCAAAAGCTGGCTAGTTTGCAAATGTAGTCGCAGCAACTAAACCTATTCAAAACTACTGAAGAAATTGAAGCAGAATTTCGAGTTGTCCAGAGATCCCTTACAAATTTTCGTATCAGTTTGAAGATGATTCTGGCAAAAAATCCAAGCTAATGGTAGAAGATTGAGAAATAGGGATGTTGTACCTTAACTGCTTGTCACGTGCTAACGGGAATGAAGCAGTTGCGATCGAAAAGGTCAAACGAAAATATTTAGAGGAGTTTTCTAAAAGAGACGCTTAACATCCAAAAGGATACACTTCAAGAAACCGCAGAATTGCAGCACTTTTTGAGAGAGAAACAGGGAGCCAGCCCCGGCCCCCTGTTTTTTCATAATTTATAAATTTTTATATTGCCTTGACTTCCCATTTTTTATAATTTCCAGACTTGAAAACTTGTATTTTATTTTGCTTCTCTAATCTTTTTAGTGCGCCTACAATAGTTTCTTTGTCATAGCCTAACGTTATCAACTGATTTATTACATCCTCACGGAGAAGTTTTTGAACACCTAGTATTTCCATGATTTTTTTCGTGCAAGGCATCCTTCCAGGTTGTACACTTGATCTATTAGGATTTGAACCTGCTAATGAACAAAGATATTTATATCCCTCTCTATACTTAGGGTCATTATTATCTTTTTTATGTAGAAAAATTTTCGCGCTCCGGGCTATATCCGAATGAGTTCCGCTGGCAAGATTAAGCGATACAGCAGCCTCATAGGAAATGTAACATTGCAAAAGATAATAAGATTTTGGGATATGTCCATTGTTTAACCCTGTATTTGTTACCCATTTGACAGCCCCAGTAGAAGTGTCAATAATTTCTGTATCTATTTCTTTTTGATCCCAGTCATGTGCCCTAAAAACCCTAACAAGCATCTTTGCTCCCTCCTTTTGTGTATTATAACAGATCATGTGAGGTTAAGTCAATCCTATGCCCAACAGGGCATCAAAGCGACGCAATCCCCACGGGGGCCAGCTTCCAGCATCCCGCAACCTATCGGCGGGGGATTGCATGGAGCGGAACCAACCTTTGACCCCGCCTTGCACCCAGCCACCGACAACCGCCCAGCCGCCAGCCGTGGCGGGCTACCCAGCCACCCGCGCCTCTACTCACTCACTTGTTTCAATACATCCTCTATTTCCTCTTTCGTCATTCCTCCCGCATAATCCTCTAAACCTTCTGCCATATCGGATGCCTGTTTGTCTATATCTATGCTGTTTGTATTACTGTTGTCTACATCATTATTTGTGTCTTTGTTTCCTTTTAATAGGAAAACTGCTGCTATGATTGCTAGGATTAAGAGTATTCCGCCGATTATGATGCCTACTTTTTTGTTCATTCCATTTACCTCCATGTAATAACTTATTTGGTGTTTGAATGTTTAATTGACGCTGTTTTTCCCATCTCCACTTTATAAAGTTTTATCTTCTTTAATAGTAAGTAATAAAATAGGCTTAAAATAATACCATTTCAAGATGTGTTGAATGTTTGTTTGCTCTTTTAATGGTATTATATTATTTGAATGTATTGCAAATAAAAGGCAGTTGGATACACCAACTGCCTTTACTGATTATAGATGTTAATTACTGGCCTACCTTTATATTGCTCCAGGCGTTTGTGTTTATAACGCCTTCTTCCATTTTCTGGGTGTATATCCATTCACCCTTCAGATTTTAGGCGATATAGAGTGTCCTCGGGTGGTGTGCATCTTTGTACACACTATGATGGATTTGGGATTTATTCGATATAAGAAAAGCAACGGATCATCCGTTGCTTTTCTTTGCTCAATTAGTGGATTAACCACCCATACTTACGCCTGCCCATGCATCCCTATGTGCTTCTCCCGTTTGGTAACCTGGTGCTGCTTCCCATTCAGGATCTACATAAGATGATCCATTTGTTGTTGTGCCGTCATAGGATACTGGCAGTGTAATATTTAATGCAGGGTAATACTTTCCACCCTTTCCATTCAACACATAATCACCTAAATCATCATGTCCATCTATCTTTTGTGTGCTGCCACTCTGCTGTGTCTGTTGGGTTTGCTGGGTTTGCTGCTGACTTCCACTTGTCTGTGTCTGCTGATTACCTTGTGATTGGGTGTTCTGCTGTTGTTGTACGGGTTTTGTGGTGCTTATGTATTTGTTTGACACATAAACTATGTTGCCATCACTTAATTGGATGCGGCTCCAGCCTTCTGCTTCGGTTCCCGCTATTGCGATGCCTGTGCGGGTGACGCTGTCTCCTTTGTTTAGGCTACCTAGCTTTTCACTGTCTGCTGTATAGCTGGCCCGGATGTTGACGGTGCCTGTAGCGTATACTGTTTCGTTGCAATCGGTGAATAACTGCACCTGCTCCACTGGGGATTCTACTTCTTCGGATTCTGTTTCTTCCGGGGGCTGGGTGTCCTCGGTTTCAACGGGGGCCGCTGGGGTCTGCTCGGGTTCAGGCTCCGGGGTTGTGTCCTTGATTGGTTCGGGGGTTGCGATTGGCTCCGGGGCCGATGTGCTGGGGGCGGGGTCTGTGGGTTGCTCCGTCTTGGGCTGACTGCAAGCTGTCAACGATAAAGCAAGGGCCAGCGCAAGGGCATATATGAGGGCTTTTTTCATCGTGTGTTCTCCTTCCACATTATTTTTCGTTCTGTCTCAACGGTCCGGCCCTTGGGGGTGGGTTCTTTCCGTCCCCCGTGGGCTTTGCTCGGGACCGCCGAGACAACAAAAGCGGCGCAGGGTTTGCAATTTATCCCTACACCGCCGAAAGCTAAACACACATTCCCATTTTTCACGCTTGAATAAACCGTGATTATTTGATAAAATGGATGCGGCGCAAGTTTCTTGCTGTGTGGGAGGTTAGGTCTCCTGCATAGGGACGTGGGGTGTTCCAGCACTTCACGTCCTGCCTTTATTTGCTTTTGCTGTCTCTCAATCCATATTTTACACTAAACCGCTTGATTGTGCAAGCGGTTTTTTCCGTATGAATTTAAGGCGGCATTTTTTTGTTGTCAGAAAAATCCTCCGTTTTTCGCTCTAAAAAATAATGCCTAAAAAGTTGCTATATTTTTAATTTTCAAGGTTATTTTTCTAAGTTTCTTTGAAAAAGTTGAAAAATAACTTGACAACCAGTTGGGGCTGTGCTATACTGATATTGTGAGATCGGGTATCGGACAAGCCCGCTCGAACGGGAATTTTTGAAAATTTTTCTTTGAAAAGCCGACAACCCCTCGGACGTGGAAGCCCCGAGGGCGAGGCATAATTTCCAGGATCGGCAGCCCCTCCGGGCTTGCCCATAAACGCTAGGGAATTTTCAAGTTTATGCCGTTATTTTGGCATAAGCTCAAAAGTTCTAGCGTTTTTTTGTTGCCCAAAACCCCTAATTTTCATTTTGAAAGGAGCAATTTATGTACGATTTGACTACGCTGTTGTTACCACTTTTAATTTTGGCCCGCAACGGTCCAGTGATAGCAACGAAGATCGCCGCGCTGCACCCTTATCGCGACGGTCATTCCATCAAGGAGGAGATCATAGGCCGTCGGGTGACGGTGGTATTCCCTGGGGCGGGCTACCAAACACTCGATGTTAAAGTGTCTGATCCAACCGACGCTTTAACTCCATTACTGGACAAGGGCAATCCCGTTTACGTCGATTTCGACAATTTTGTCGGTAAAATCTATGATTTTGCTGACAAGACAACTGGCATCCGTCGTCTGGGGATCAGCGCCAAGGCTACCGCAGTTCGCGTTGTCGCAGCACCCAATACGGACGATCTTCTCATCGAATGAGGGACCGAGAGGCAGCCAAACGGCTGATATATCAAGCGCAAGCGGCGGTAACGTCGGTGTTAGTCCTCGGTGACGTGCCACCGCTCCGCGCTCTGTATTGCCCAGGATACCCCAAGGAGTTGCTGGGCGAGGTCATCCGGGACGGAGAGAAAAACTACATGATCGCCCTTCGCATCACTATACAGAGAGGTTCTATGATATAAAAACCGCAGAGAACTCTGAACAATTTTGTCAAGAAATAATTGAAAATGATGAACAAAGGCATACGGCGGCCAGGAGTATTCCTTCTAAGGCGCTTAATGGGTACTTATTACGTACCTCGACGAAAAGCACTTGCTATTTACCTTGTTTCCCTACCATATTGTTAAATAGAAATGAAAAATTTGTTGAAATAGAATAAAACTCACCGAAAATATTGTTTAGAGACGTTCTGAAAAGAGCGTCTCTTTTTATTATTTGGAGGTCCATATGAATCATACTTTATGCTGCCACAGCAACGAAAACAATCAATTTTCCTTTTTACGCATTCCCCGCCAGCTTATAAAAGATGAACGATTTAAGCATCTTTCCGCCGAGGCCAAGCTGCTGTACGGCCTCCTGTTGGACCGCATGGCGCTTTCCACCAGAAACGATTGGCGCGACGAAGCGGGGCGGGTCTATATCTACTACACTCTGCAAGAAATCCAGGAGGACTTAGGATGTTGCCATGACACGGCCACAAAGCTGCTGAGAGAATTAGGCAGTGGCAAGACTGGTTTCGGTCTGATCGAACGCATCAGGCAAGGGCCGGGGCTTCCGGCAAAAATCTACGTCAAGCAGTTTGCTACCCCGCAGTCCACGGGTCCGCAAGATAATTCCATAACATCAATTTTCGGAAGCCAAGACTTCTGAAAAACAGAGGTCCAGACTTCCGAAAATCGGAAGTTTAGAATGCGGAAAACCGGAAGTCAAGACTGCGAAACAGTCGCAGGAAATTATACTGAGAAGAACTAGACTGATTTTAGTTATATCAATCTATCTATCAATCTATCATTTCTAAGCAGGATAAGGGATGGATTGATAGATACGATTGTTAGAGAAAAGTAATAGCGGTGATTTTGCCGCTGTTCCAGCCAGCATGGCATTTGGTAGCACAAATGCCTCTGGTTAGGGGGATATCCCCTAAGACCCTCCTACGAAAAACGCGTCTCACTAGAAACGCATTCTTTTACATCACAAAAGGAGACAGCTATGAGAAAACGCAGCCGACATGTCAGCGTATGGCTGACGGACAAAGAACTTGCCCATTTGAAGGAACAGGCCCGGCGGGCTGGAATGGGCGTTGACCCCTTTATCCGAGACTTGATCGAAGGTGTTGATCTTCGCCCACACCCGCCAGAAACTTACGCCGCTTTGCTCCGGGAGCTTGCAGCTATCGGAAATAATATGAACCAAATTGCTCACTGTGTCAATGCAAGAAAGGCTGTGACAAACGCAGAAATCAGCGAGGCTGTAAAGTTGGTTCAACAAACATGGCGGCTAGTTAAGGAGACTCTTTGATAGAGTCTTGCCCTTGTTTATATGAGAGCAAAGAAAATTCAGGTCGTATAGAAACCACGAAAAACGGGTATTTCCCCCTCTCGCGAAGAATAATCCAGCGTCCCGCTCCCGTCAAGGCCGGGCAGTTGCTTGCGCAACCGCCCGCGAGCCGCCCAGTCTGCGGACTGGGCGGGCCTTGACTGGAGCCGTCCGCCGGATTGTTGGTAATCAAGGGGAAATACCAGCAAAGCCGCCTAACGGCGGCTTTGGCTTTTGCGGGAGAGCGGTTGTGCTTTCCCATTCGCCAGTTTATTTGTGCTCAACAATTTGACGATAATTTTTTGAATTAAACAGAAATGTCTCTTGACAAAACGGTAAACTTTCGGTAAACTATAATCAGTACATCGGTATGCGAGCATCATGTGAGGGAGGTACATAAAATGAACCGTTCAGAAATGCTACAAGAAATGAAAGCAATGCGCACATCTTCTCAGGAACTAACCCGAAAACTAGAACAGCTCATTCAGAAAATGGAGCAAGAAGGACTAGAAGACAACAGACAGGAAACACAAGACATATCCCAGCTCCTGGAGGATATTTATCCGCTGACGAAGACACCCAGCTTTTTCAGGGGACGCCGCCCTGTTGGGGTCATCTTCCCTGATGGAACCCGGATCCGAACAACGTCGTGGAAAGGTGTGGTAGAAGCCGTTTTGAAAGACTGTAATCAGACTCCAGGCATGCATGATTCACTGATGGAGCTGAGGAACCGTGTCTACGGAAATAGCCGGATCATCCTAGGAGACAGTTCGGAAGAAATGAAAAGTCCTATCACTATCTGCCCAGAAATTTACTTCGAAGCCCATTACGATGTGGAAAGTTTGCTGAGGATCACCCTGACTCGGATTTTGTCTGTGATTGGCTATGATTTCAGTGGTATCAAGGTTGTTGTCCGGAAAGTGTAGTAACCAAATGATTTCTATATGGCGGGAGAACGAAAATGATAGGCAAAAAGGAAGAAGGCATCTTTTACATACGGCGTATTCCTGAAACTCAACCACAGCCCGTCCAGATTCCGTTTGAATTTGAAGAACATATGTTAAGTGTTCTGGGTGATGTGGCCACTGATTTGCCAAATCAGATTAGTGACTTGGGACTAAGAGATGCGAAGAAATATTTCTCACGGTATCTCGATATTCTAAAAATGACATTTGATGTCAATGTAGGTGCATCCAATAGATTCCTGGTCGACCAAATTGAGGACATTGTAGTGATTTCAAAAAGCAAAATCAAGGAAATACCATCAACTGAGGCCCTGTGTTTATTGATGATCAGTGTATTAGGAGAACTCAATTTTAGGACATTAGGAGGGATGCTAAATAATCGTCCCAAAGGATATAAGAAGACGCGGATACAAAAACAAGATTTGGAATTAGACCGTTACTATACGATTTGCTATTCTCAAACTTTTCATCAAAAGGCCAACCTGCTATGCGATTACATACAAGAAAACGAATCACAGTTATTTGAAAGCGTAAAAAGTAAACGCGCAGGAATCAAAGATGACGAAAAGTTTATCATTTGGATGAAAGGGAACTATCCAGAAATATATCTTAGACTATTTTAATGTTATTATGTATCAATTTTTTGAAAATATAGTAATTTTTAGAAATGCGTCTCAATTCGAGACGCATTTCAAATTTGGCTAGACTTTACTGCCTCCGCCACCTTACATATTTCGAATTGCTTGTACGATATTTTTTAGTTCTTGTGACTGCTTTTTCATTTCATCGTGTAAATCATCATCAAAGCTATTAACGGAGAAAAATGTGACGTACCTTTCAAAATCGATATTAAAAGACTCTTGGTATTCGGTTTCTCCATCCCGATAAATTATTTTACCTACAATTGGCTCTTTACCTTCAGCATTCCGAAATTCATCCGCACCAAAGAAAATGTCATGGCTTTGGCCAATTCCTAAAGAAAACTCTTCATTCTTTAGGTTATTTAACCAATCAGCAAATTTCTGCTTGCTGATACTATCTATAAATTTTTGGTCTAACTTGATTTGAACATGGTTAGCTGTACGCCTTCCATGGTTTGTAAATCTCATACCATACCATTTGCGCCGTTCAAAAATAATTTGATATGAAATATATGGACGGTGTTCTTCCTCAAATTGCCGCCTAGCTTCTGCAACTTGTTCCCTTGTTGCTTCTGCAGATTTAATGTTTGCTTTACAAATAAAAATGGTAGCTACTACATACACTGCCGTGATTATAAAAGTTAATGAACCGCTATGTGTATCTAAAAAATTAATAAACTGCACGATTAATCCTCCTTTGTCAGTTCCTGATACCGCCGCATCAGCTCCGCGACGCACTTGCTCTCGGTCATGTCCTTGACCGAAAAGCCGTAAGCCTGCATGACAGCGCGGTCGTTCTGCTGGTGGGACTTGCGCAGCTCCGGAGGCATGGTGGTTTCGTCGTAGAGGTCGGCGAGGCTGCAATCCGGGTAAAGGGCGCGGGCGTCCAGAATGGCCTGGGCGGTCTGCTCGATTTTGGCCTTTTGCGCTTCTGTAGGCGTGGGTCAGGGGAAGTTGTTGTAAACGACATTAATGGAATAACTATAGTCACTTTTTAGTCTGCCGCAAACAGCTCGCATCCAGGCCATATGTACATTGGAGGTCAAAATTCCAAAATGATAGATGGTTGAATCTGGTATAATAAACAATTTGTCACCTGCAATAGTGGCCTTGTCTAAGTATCCCATTGGAATATATTTTCGTCTCTCAGACGACACTTTTGGAACTGCAATAAAATAATCAGGATTTAGTTGCTCTCTAAACAGTGTTGGAGTTTGCGCTAATTTCCGTCTTCCGGCATCAGGACTATTCTCGCGCGCCTCGCGGCAACTTTCAATTCGCTTCATTACCATAGGCATCTTTCGCAAATCTGATGGAGAAGCATCAACTAGCCACAAACAATATCGAGGAACATTATTGATAAATTCATATCCCATCATGAATCTCTTGATATACTTCTGGGCTAGAGGTTCATTCTGGAGCAAAACATCTCGTTCTTCTGAAGACAGAATTAAATGCCCCCCATCTGTGGGCCGATTGCCAGAAAGCATATGCGGAACATTGCATAAAGGCTTGCTTTTGTTATCAATAAAAATAGTGTTGCCACTTATCAAATATGGGTTAATGTTCTCCGCTACTTGAAAATGTTCCGCAGTATAAAGGCGTTTAGGTTTTACGTTCGGCGCGGAACTAAACCCCACAATCACACAATGCACATGGGCCTTCAAGCTGGCTTCGCTGTCCCAGCGGAAGGTCCGGTGGGCGTAGTCAATATGGATGCCAAAACGGTCATACAGCGGTTTCCAAACGCCCGCCACCTGCTCGCCCTGGGTAATGGAATTGGTGGACACAAACGCAGCCCGAATCGGCGTGCCCTTCATCAACTGCGCCGCCTTGAAATACCAGCCGGAAACATAGTCGATTTTCCCCGCCGTCTTGTAGGGCTTGCCCTTCTCGTCAACATAGA
This sequence comes from uncultured Oscillibacter sp., assembly GCA_910583695.1. GTDB lineage: Bacteria > Bacillota > Clostridia > Oscillospirales > Oscillospiraceae > Oscillibacter. The sequence goes on along the minus strand of CAJTZL010000005.1, from coordinate 32,179 downwards.
TGGATAGAATGTCGTCTTTTTGCTCCTTGCTTTGCAGAGAGTAGCCCACAAAGGGCGGATTCCCCATGATATAATCCGTCCTGGGCCAATCCAGACGGAGGGCGTTCCCCTCGGTGATATTGGCGTAGGATTTCAGTGGAAGGAAGTCCAGGGACATATGCACCACGTCCTCGGTCTCCTTCATCATCTGACTTTCCGCAATCCATAGGGCGGTTTTCGCCACAGTTACAGCAAAATCGTTGATCTCGATGCCGTAAAACTGCCCGATGGAAACCCGGATCGGATTGCCCATGTCCAGGATGATCTGGTCATGGTACAGCAGGGACAGCGCCTCGTTCTCCAGCCGCCGGAGGGAAATGTACGTTTCCGTCAGGAAGTTACCGGACCCGCAGGCGGGGTCCAGGAATTTCAGTCCCGCCAGCCTGTTTTGGAATGCGGCCAGCTTTTGTCTGCGTGTCTTTTCGACCGTGACGGCCTTGATATCCTTCAGCTCCGCCCGGAGGGAATCCAGAAACAGCGGATCGATGACCTTGTGGATATTCTCAATGCTGGTGTAGTGCATCCCGCCGGAGCGGCGGGTCTCCGGGTTCAGGGTGCTTTCAAAGACGGCCCCGAAGATGGTGGGGCTGATGGCGGACCAGTCGAAGTCTTCGCTGGCCCGGCGCAGAATCAGGTCCACAATGTCCTCGCCCAGCCGGGGGATGATGATGTTTTCATCAGCGAACAGGCCGCCGTTGACATAGGGAAATGCCAGAATGTCGTCGTCTAAATAAGGGTCCCGGTCCTCCGGCTTTGTGTCCAGGATTTTGAACAGATTGATGAGGGCTTGCCTTGCCTCCCGCTGGTGGGCCTGGAGGTAGTCGTGGAACATATTCCGCCCGCCGAAGATGCCCGCGTCCTCGGCGTAGAGGCAGAACACCAGCCGGACACAGAGTTTGTTCAGGCTTTTCAGCGTCTCGGGGTCGCCGGGGTCCTTGTACTGCTTCAAAAGCGCGTCGTACAGCACGCCGACAAGCTCCCCGGCCTGGAGGGAGATTTCCATTTCCTTTTTGATATGCTCGTTTCCGGCGTCCACCAGGAACTGGAGCCGGTAATACTCCGTCTCCAGATTTTCCAGCAGGATGATTTCCGGCTCGCCGTTGGGCTGTTCCATGTCGTAGATATAGAACTCGGCAAAGTTGCAGGTGACGATGGGAGTAGGGCAGTTCGGCAGAGTAGCGTTTCGCCTGCTGAAACGGGGAGAGCAGGGAACCGTCCGACTGGCGGATGGGCTTGTTGAGTTCTTTGCCTAGGCTCTTTTGTTCGATGAGTACATGGGTAGAGGGGATGAAGCCGTCAATGAAGCTGGTGTGGTCCAGCATGACCTGGTCCTCGAAGGTGATGAACTTGTCGGGTTCCTCCACGCCGTAGACCTTTTGGAGCAGGGAGAGCCAGAAGGTCTGGCTGTGGCCCTTTTCGTAGCCCTTCCCGGCCCAGTCGGCGGCAAATTGTCTCGCGGCGGTTCTCTGCTGTACGTCAGTCATGGCGGCGGCCTCCTGCGTGGTTTTTCTTCAGTGTAGCATAGAGCGGGGACTTTTTCCAGATGTTTGTGAAGAAGCGCGAAAAATGCGTCTCGAATCGAGACGCATTTAATCATCAAACAGTTTTGAAACAGGGACGTTCAGAACCTCCGTCATTTTGAACATGGTTTCCATTGACACGCCGAAAGCCCTTGTAGGGCTTTCTATTTTTGCGACGAAGGACCATGATCTTCCTATTTTGTCGGCAAACGCCTCTTGTGTCATCCCTGCCAGTTTTCTATAATACTGGACCTTTAATCCGAAACGGATAAATTGCTCTGGATATTCTGTCTTCATAGCGCACCTCAAATTGAAACACACTTTTATTTATAAATGTATTTCATCTTCTATTCAAGCCTTTTGCTATGGAAATCAAATTATCCAATTGTTCATCGCTCAAGCCCTGAGCCGCAGCCAGCAAAGCATGGGCTTTTGTTGGATTTGCCGTCTCTGTATCAAAAAAATCTTTTGGGCTGATGCCAAGGTAGTCACAGATATAAAAGAATGCGGTCATGGACGGATAATTGACGCCGTTTTCAATGTTGTTGATATAACCGGCGCTCTGTCCGATGGATAGACTCATATCCCGCGCGGAGACGCCTTTCGCGACGCGCAAATCCACCAACCGCTTAATAAAATCGCTCTTTTCCAATATTAGCCACCACCTTGCTCATGTATAATTTTACTATACGGCAAGGTAAATTCTGTCCACTTTGTTCATCAAAAATCATTGCAATATCTAAATAAAATAGATAAAATGGAGAAAGTATTTATTTTAATTGGACGGGAGAATTGCTATGAGGAAACAAACTTGCTGTTTCACCGGCCATCGAAGCATTCCACCGGGAGAACGGAAGGAACTCGCCCGCAGACTGGAGGAAACGGTCCTCCGCCTCTACCGGCGCGGCGTCCATTATTTCGGAGTCGGGGGCGCTCTTGGCTTTGATACCCTGGCCGCACAGACTGTTTTACGCCTACGGGAAGAATGTCCAGGCGTCAGGTTGATTCTTGTCCTACCATGTCCGTCTCAGGCAAAGGGCTGGAGGCCGGAGGACACGGCAGAATATGAGCGCATCAAGTCTCAGGCGGATAAAGTGGTTTACACCTCCCAGGAGTACACGCAGGGTTGTATGTACAAACGGAACCGGCATCTTGTAGACCACAGCGGTGTCTGTGTCTGCTATCTGACAAAGGACAGCGGCGGCACGGCCTACACCGTCCGGTATGCCCGGACTCGTGGATTGGAAATTATAAATTTGGCCTACCGCTAAAATGCAGAGGCAGTCGAAATGCGTCTCAATTTGAGACGCATTTTTTGCGATATCGAAAAGTGTCGCATATGGACTTTCTTAGACGAATAGAGACTGTTTTTTTGCAAATTTGGTAAAACAGCCCGTTGTGTTCGTAGTAATAACAAAGAGGGAAAATTGTCCTCTCGTATAACTGAATAGGTCCACTGGATACGTTTGATATGCGGCCCGAAAGGAAAAGCCGTGTGTAGGCGAGCTGGCCATGATCCCGCTGTGAGGAAGGAGGTATGGGGGGAGCGGCCGCCGGGCACACAACAAGCCGTGGCGGGCTTGCGGCGACGACCCGCATGTCAGGATAATGATACGCTTGCCCAGTCTCAGTCCGAGCGTTGAAGTAGCCATACCGGCTATGAGCCGTCACAGGCAAAGAGGGTGATCTGCGAGAACCGCAGGGGGTGAAAGTCCCGTGTTAGGCGCGCCAGCGCCGTCCAGTGTGTTCCTGGAATTTTTCAAAGCGAAATCGCAATAAAATACATATCAAAACCGCGTTCTCTATCGGGCGCGTTTTTTGTCGTTTTATAGGAGTGAACAACATGGAGAAGAATACACGATTCGCCAATTTAGCGCAGGAAAGCAAACAGGCACAGGTGTTTTGCATAGACGGCTGTAAGGTTTCGGTCCGCTACGGCGGGGAGAAAAATCCGTCCGTGGTCAAGAACATCAAAGATGCACTGATTTTTGGCATTCCTCCAAGGAAGTCATGATTTTTTGCAAATATTGTTGAAATATGAGATAATAATGGTGTAGATGGCACCTTGAAAACAGAATGTTCCTGGCCGCCATATTGTGCACCGTTCATCTGGAAAGCGAGGAGCATATATGGCGGAAGAAATGATGCAAAGTATTGACGGTTCGGTTATGAAAAAGCGCGTTGTCTGCCTGTATCGGGTATCCACGATAGGGCAAGTGGAGAAGGACGACATCCCCATGCAGAAACAATACTGCCGGGAGTTCAGCAAAAGACAGCCCGGCTGGGAAATTGTGAATGAGTTTTCAGAAAAAGGGGTTTCCGGTTTTAAGGTTTCCGCGAAAGACAGGGACGCCGTTCAGGAAATCCAGAAGATGGCTCTAAAAAGCGAGTTTGATATCCTGCTTGTGTTCATGTTTGACCGCTTGGGCCGCCGGGACGACGAGACGCCCTTCGTGGTTGAGTGGTTCGTCAAGCAGGGAGTCGAAGTCTGGAGCGCCATGGAGGGCCAGCAGCGATTTGACAGCCACGTGGATAAGCTGCTGAACTACATACGCTATTGGCAAGCCTCTGGGGAAAGTATCAAGACCTCCCTGCGTGTCAAGACCCGCCTGGAGCAGCTGACGCAGGAGGGCTACTATACCGGAGGCTGCGTCCCCTTCGGCTACCGCAGGAAGAACTTGGGGCGCGTGAGCAAGCGGAACCGGCCCGTGGGGGATTTGGTAGTGGAGCCGGACGAGGCCGAGGTGGTCAGGTTGATTTTCCAAAAGTATGTCTATGAGGGCTACGGGTCTCTCCGGCTTTGCCGTTACCTCATGGAGCAGGGCATCCGCAATAAGGAAGGAAAGAACATTCCTATCAATACGATTATTCGTATTATAAAAAATCCAATTTACATTGGGATTATCCGAAACGGTGAAAGCAAATCAGAAACGCTGCCGGATCTCCAAATCATCAGCCCGGAATTATTCGCGAGGGCGCAGGAGATCGTGGAGAAGAGGGCGCGTCCCCATAGCGGTGTGCCTCTTACAACCAGAGGGCAGTCTCTTTTAGTGGACAACATTTTTTGCGGGCACTGTGGAGGCCGTCTCATGCTGGCAACATCCGGGCAACGGTACAAAAGAAAAGATGGGACGGTAAGGGCAAAGACCTACGCAAGCTATCAATGCAACCGGCGGCTCCGCCGCCCTGGTGTATGCAGCGGACAGGCTTGCTATAGCGCGGCAAAAGTAGATGGCTTGGTAGACCAGATCGTCCGCATCCAGTTTGAGCGGGTAAAACAGGCCCCGCCCCAAAGCCTTATTGAAGAACAGCAGACTCGGGCGGTGGACCTTGCCAGGGCAAGGCTGAAGCTGTTGAACGAACAATACCAGCATAAGCAGAGGGATTATCAGGCTCTTAGAGAGGAAACGCTGAAGGTAGTACAGGGAACCAGCCATTTGAATGTCGATATGCTGAACAGCCTGATTGATGAGACGAGCACTCAATTGAAGGACCTGGAATGGCGGATCAACGAGGCGGGGAAGGAGCTTCAAGAAATGGAAACCAGCGCCGAACAGGTCCAGAACGAGTATGCCCAGTTGATGAATTGGGCAGAGCTTTACGACAACTGTTCTTTTGACGCAAAGAAAATGATTGTCGCCCAGTTTGTGAAAGCGGTCTATGTAAAGAAAGGTTTTGAGCTTGCCATTGAGTTCAACGTATCATTCGATGAGTTTCAGACGCTTTTTTTGGATGCAGAGGCTGAGGACATTGGGAAAGAGCCTGTTGTTTTGGCCTATACGGAAGAAGCGGGGCAAGCGATCTGACGCTTGCCCCGTGGGAAATCAAAATCTGTATTTTACCCGTTCTTTTTCATGTGACTTGAATCCCTGAAAGCGGGTCATGGAAGAAAAATTTTTTCGCTGGAACCTCACCGCATCCTTCACGGCTTGGGTCAACCGTCCACCGCAAAATCCAACTACCCGAAAAAGTTGTGAAAACAAAAACAAATCCACGGAAATTCAACGAATTTCCGTGGATTTGGTACGCCCTGAGGGATTCGAACCCCCGGCCTTCTGGTCCGTAGCCAGACGCTCTATCCAGCTGAGCTAAGGGCGCATATAGGGCTTTCCTATACAGCTTTATCATAGTAGCACACTTCCCCTGGAAATGCAAGCCTTTTTTTCAGTTTATCTTGGATTTTTTCTTTCGAAGAACTTGCAGTATCCCCCGTGTCTCCAGCCGCTGCTGCGGACACCTTGGGAATCCTGAATTGCCACAGCCAATCTGGACAGATGAACCGTGCTTATTTGAGAGCCGGGCACCCTTCCCCCAAAAAGCAAAATCCGAAAAAGGTCTATTATATTCGCAAAACCTGCATTTAAAATATTGCCAGCCGAAACATAAGGAAAGACTATCCGAAAGAGACTATATTCGGTATACTTGATTTTCCTGTTCTCTATATTTAAAACACCCCAGGGCATTTTTGTCAGGAGACAGGTTTTTCCTGCCGCCCCCTGCCGGGAATGCCGGCGGGGCGTTTCAATGAGAGTCTCCATGGTACATCGCGGTCTGACGGAGCTATCCCGTCAACGCTTTCACGGCCACTGCCTTTCGGCTTGGAACCCTTTTCTTCTGCTCTTTCCGGATCTGGAAGAGGCGGATACCCAGCGGCTCTTGAAAAATATGGCTGGACATCCGCCTCAGTGTGCCAAGGTCCGCCGGGAAGCTAGGAAGGACCGGCATACCCTTACTAAAGGTGCGATGAAACCGTCCTTTACCGGCATCCCGGCGGAAGCTGAGGGCAACTGCTATTCGCCGCAATGCAACAGATCAGTGCAATACCGTTTAAGAAAAATCGGATTCCTTCAGGAAGAGATCATCGGTAACATCAAAAGGATTGCCGGCTATATTCTGCAAACGTTTAGGCCCATTGTTAAGCCTTGCTGCAAGGTGGTTTTTAATGAGGTCACTAAAATTTTCTATAGTATTAGAATTTTTTATTGTAACGGTATTTTTGGTGGTATCCGTGGTAGTAGAAGCAGTGATATCTGAGGAGAATATCATATCCTCCAACAAGGTGTTATAGATGCCAGGGACCTCCTTCCATCAGGCCATCTGCCGTCATGTGCAGATGGCCTGTTTGCCGGACCGGATATTCTGGTACCCGTGCAGGGACAGATGGATGCGTTCTTTATTAAAATCACGCGGCTGCTGGGGGGAGACCCCGTGAGCCGGGGGCGCTTTTCGGGAGAGCCGGGCGGCCCCGTTTACCGGATGGTGACGCTGCGGATCACCGGCTGATTCTCAGAGGCGATGGAGCCGTTGCCGTCCGTCGGTTCCGCGTCTGCGCAAATGGCGTCTACCACCTCCATGCCCTCCGTCACATATCCAAACGCGGCATAGCTGCCGTCCAGGAACGTGCTGTCCTCGTGGACGATGAAGAATTGAGAGCTGGCGCTGTTGTAATCCTGAGAGCGGGCCATGGAAATTGCGCCCCGCGTGTGGGACAGGTTGTTTTCCACGCCGTTCACTCTAAATTCTCCCTGGATCGTCTGTTCGCTGCCGCCGGTTCCGTCGCCGTTGGGGTCGCCGCCCTGAATCATGAACCCCTCTATGATGCGATGGAACGTCAGGCCGTCGTAAAAGCCCGCTTGTGCCAGCGATACGAAATTTTCTGTGGTTACGGGCGCCGCGGCCTCGTCCAGCGCAAGGATGATCGTGCCGTATCCGTCGACCTCAATGACCGCCGTGCAGGACCCCTTGGCCGCATTTTCCGGGGCGGCGGCATCAGACTCCGGAGCCGCAGGGCCGGAATCCTGGGCGGGTTCCTGGGGCGGCTGCTTTCCGGAACAGCCGGTTCCCAAAAGCAGGGTCATGCAGACCGCGAATGCGGCGGCGCAGATTCTCTTTTTCATGATAAGCAATCCTTTCCGCCTGCGATTGCCGGATGGCAAAGGCAGGCATGGCATGTGAAGCCGAACCGGTGCGGAAACGCCGGAGAGCCGGGATTTTCGAAGAGCACACTCCGGCCTTTCCGGCGGAGAGTGAAACCGCCCTATCCCTCCCGTCACCGGGCGGCCTGCTCCGCGGTGAAGCGGAACGCCGCCGTGTGGCGAAACTCCTCCCCCGCCCGGAGGACGCAGGAGGGGAAATTGGCGTGGTTGGGAGAGTCGGGATAGAACTGGGTCTCCAGGCAGAAGCCCCAGCGGTTGGCGTAGGCCGCGCCGCCCTTTCCGGCGGGACAGCCGTCCAGGTAGTTCCCCGTGTAGAACTGGACGCCGGGGAGGGTGGAGAGGACCTCCATGGTGATGCCGGTGGCGGCGGAGGCGGCCCGGGCGATGGGCCGGAGGGTCCCCGGCTCCCCGTTGGGAATCCAGTTGTGGTCGTAGCCCCCGGCCTGGAGGAGCTGGGGGAAGTCCTCGTCGATGCGGGCCCCGATGGGCGTGGGCTGCCGCAGGTCCATGGGGGTGCCCTCCACCGGGGCGATCTCCCCGGTGGGGATGGACAGGGGGTCCGTGGGGGTGTAGAAATCCGCCAGGAGCTGGATGGTCTGGTCCAGGACCGGGCCGCTGTCGTGGCCGGAGAGGTTGAAATAGGCGTGGTTCGTCAGGCTGCAGACGGTGTCCCGGTCGCACACGGCCCGGTACTCGATGGTCAGGCCCTCCTCCGTCAGAAGGTAGGCGGCCCGGACCGTCAGGTTTCCGGGGTAGCCCTCCTCCCCGTCGGGGCTGAACAGGGAGAGGGTCAGGCGGTCCGCCCCGGCGTCCTCCACGGTCCAGACCCGCTGGTTGAAGCCCACCCTTCCGCCGTGGAGGTGGTTGACCCCGTTGTTGTTGGCGGCCAGGGTATAGACGGTTCCGTTCAGGGTGAAGGCGGCTCCGCCGATGCGGTTGGCGTACCGGCCCACCAGGGCCCCCAGGGATTTGCCGTGGGTTCGGTAGGGCTCCAGGGCGTCAAAGCCCAGGAGCACGTCCACGGGCTTCCCCGTCCGGTCCGGGACCCGGAGGGACTGGAGAGAGCCTCCGAAGGTGATGATCTGGCAGGACAAGTCCCCGCACTGCAGGGTGTGGCATTCGACCGCCGTACCGTCCGGCATGACGCCGAAGGGAATGGGAGACGGCATGGAAATCCCCTCTTTCTTTCTTATAAGATGCGTTCAGCATAGCACATTTTCCCGGCCCGGTCAAAGGGTTTTGCCCGGGGGGCATCCTGCGGCGCGATTTGCGGGCGTACGGGGCAGGGAGGTATGAATGTCCCGCCTGCCTCATAGGCTTAACCGAGACAAGCAAAAAGGGGGATCATCATGAAACGAGGAATTGCGCTGCTGCTGGCCGCGCTGCTGCTGACCACCGGCGCCCGGGCGGTGGAGGTGTCCGCGCCGTCGGCCATTTTGATGGAGAAGGAGACGGGGAAGGTTCTGTTTGCCAAGGATGAGCACAAGCAGCTGGAGCCCGCCAGCGTCACCAAGGTCATGACGCTGCTGCTGACCATGGAGGCGGTGGACGGCGGGCAGCTGGGCTACGACGACATGATCACCGCCTCCGCCCACGCCTGCTCCATGGGCGGGTCCCAGATCTGGCTGAAGGAGCACGAGCAGCTCAGCGTCAGCGACATGCTGAAGGCCGTCTGCGTGGTCTCCGCCAACGACTGTGCCGTGGCCCTGGCGGAGGCCGTGGCGGGCAGCGAGGAGGCCTTTGTGGAGCGGATGAACCGGCGGGCGGCGGAGCTGGGCATGGCGGACACCACCTTCCGAAACGCCACGGGCCTCCCGGCGACGGGCCACGTCACCTCCGCCTACGACATCGCCCTCATGAGCCGGGAGCTGATTTTGAACCACCCGGACATCCGGCAGTACACCACCATCTGGATGGACACCCTGCGGGGCGGAGAGTCTCAGCTGGTGAACACCAACCGGCTGGTGCGCTTCTACGAAGGGGCCACGGGGCTGAAAACCGGGTCCACCGACAGCGCCCTGTACTGCCTCTCCGCCACGGCGGAGCGGGAGGGCATGGAGCTCATCGCCGTGGTCATGAAGGGGGCCACCTCCGCCCAGCGGTTTGAGGACGCCCAGACCCTGCTGAACCACGGCTTTGCCAATTATGCCCTGCGGAACATCGTCCCGGAGCAGGCCCTGCCTCCCGTCCCGGTGGAGCTGGGGGCCCAGGCCACCGTCCAGCCGGTGCCCGGCGAGGGGGGGACGCTGCTGCTGGAGAAGGCCAAGGCGGGAAACCTCACCCAGTCCGTGGCCCTGGCGGAATCCGCCGCCGCCCCCGTGGCCCTGGGGGACCGGCTGGGGACCCTCACCGTTTCTTCCGGGGAGGAGGTCGTGGCGGAGATTCCCCTGCTGGCGGGAGAGGAGGTGCCCCGGGTGACATACGGGCAGATGCTCCTGCGCCTGCTGCGGACCGCCTGTCTGGCGGGGTGAGGGGAAGCCCCTTTCTGTGAACAATTGGCAAAATGTGATTTATGCATTGTTTTTTCCGCCGGAGTGTGGTATCCTTATCGTACAAGGTCACGGCAATTTAAAATGACAGGAGTGTTTTACTATGGTTAGATTGATTATGGGCATGAAAGGTTCCGGCAAAACCAAGCAGCTCATCGAATTGATCAACAACGCGGCGAAAGACGAACCCGGAAACGTGGTCTGCATTGAGGCCAACCGAAACATGACCTACGATATCCACTATCACATCCGCCTGATCGACGCGCATGAATACAAGCTCAACGGCTACGACCTGCTCCAGGGTTTCATCAGCGGCCTCCACGCGGGCAACTACGACATCTCCCACATGTTCATCGACAACTTCTGCAAAATCGTGGGCAGAGAGGTGGACGGGGAGACCGAGACCTTCCTGAACTGGCTGGACGGCTTCGGCGAGCGGAACAACATCAAATTCACCGTCACCATCAGCGCCGACCCCGCCTCCGCCACCGAGGGCATGCAGCGCTTCCTGTAAGCGCGCCCCCTGCGGAACCGAGGGAACCCAAGAGCAAGGCCCCCATCCATTCGGACGGGGGCCTTGCTCTGGTCCTTTATGGGAACTCAGGAGCCTTACGGCATGGCCTCCAGCACTTCCGGCAGCGCGTGGTTCAGGTCCGAAAGGCACAGGTGTCCCCCGCCGAAGAGCCGGGCCAGCTGGGTCCGCTCCCGGATGGCCTGCGCGTTGAGGTACCAGACGGCGGGGCTCTCCTCCGGCACCAGATAGGCGCAGGCGTAGCGGTCGGAATAATGGCTTCGGGTGGTCCGCTCCTCCGCCAGGGCGGTGATCTCCTCCCCGGTGAGGAACGTGGGCTCACGGCCCTCCCAGACGAGGCCGGTGGAGGTGAGCAGCAGGGTCAGCTTACCGGCGTCCACCACGCCCCGGAGGCGGTTCAGGGCGTAGTAAATCTGCTCCAGGGGCTCCAGAGGGGCCACGGTCTGCCCGGCGGCGGTTTCCTTCTTATAGTCGAACCGGAGAACCAGCCGGTCCGCGGCCTCTCCCAGGGCGGCGTAGTCATAGCCGAAGACGGTGCCCTTCCAGGAGGGGGCCTCCACCCCGATGTACAGCGGCCGCGTTCCCAGCTTTTCCCGGAGAAGCCGGGCCGCCTCCGTGAGGACGTCCCGCTGGGAGACGGCGGTGAGGCCCGTGACGTCCAGATAGAGGCCGTCGTAGTCCCCCTCCTCCACCGCCTGGAGCAGGACCGCCGCCAGCGGTTCCCCCTCGCCCTCCCGGACGTGGTAGGCTCCGCCGGTCACATAGAGCAGGGCCTTGGCTCCGGCGGCGGAGGCGGCGGTACGGACCGCCCGGGCCTCCTCCGGGTCCATGGCGGAGGCCGTCTGGGGCGCTCCGTTGTAGGTCAGCCTGGCGGCCGCCACGCCCACGGCCTCATAGCCCGTCAGCTCCGGCAGGTCCGCGGAGGACACGGCGATGCCGATGCGGCTGGTGGTGGGGTTGTGGAGCTTGTCGTGGAGGCGCATCAAAATGGCGGCAGCCTGCTCCCGGGTGACGTGGTCGCCGGGGGAGAAGGCGGTGACGGAGGTTCCGTCCATCAGCCCCAGGCCGTAGGCCATGACGATGTAGCCGTTGTTGGCTTTTACATCCCGGAAGGGCAGGGACATGTCCTGAATCAGCCCGGCAATGCTGCCGTAGCCCAGGGCCCGGACCAGCATGGCGGCGGCCTCGCTGCGGGTGACGGGGTCGCCGGGGCGGAAGCTGCCGTCCTGGCTGGTGATGGCCCCCCGGTGGTAGGCGGTCTCGATGGCGCCGGCGTACCACTCCTTTTCGGATATGTCCTCATACACCGCCCGGGCGGGGGAGGTGGGCTTCCAGCCCAGGGTCCGGCACAGCACCACCACAAACTCGGCCCGGGTCATCTCCTTCCCCACGCCGAAGCTGCCGTCGGACTCCGGGTAGAAGTAGCGCAGGGATATGCAGCGGTCAATGTCCTCCCTGGCCCAGAAGTCCTCCGGCACGTCGGAGAGGGCGGAAGCGGGGAGCGCCGTCATGCCCGCCAGCAGGCCCCACAGCAGCAGGCAGGACAGCATCCGTTGCAGTCGTTTCATAGCAGATTCACTCCTTATGGTCAAGCGTTGCCCCCTATCTTAGCAGATTTTTCCCCGTCCGTCAAACGCAAGCTGTCGAGAGGCGCGTCCATCGGCTCATTTCATCCTGAGGAGAACCCGCAGGTCCGCCCTGGGGGGACAGCCGCCTTTTTTGGAAAAAGGCCTTGACTTGGAGCCCGCTCCAAGTGCTATGCTGGGGGGAGAAGACCCGAAAGAAGGAGGCAGAGCCATGACGATTCGGGAAGTGAGCGAGCGGTACGGCCTTTCCGCCGACACCCTCCGGTATTACGAGCGGGTGGGCCTGATTCCGCCGGTGCCCCGGACTGCGGGGGGCGTCCGGGACTATGACGCCCCCTCCCTGGGCTGGGTGGAGCTGATCAAGTGCATGCGCTCCGCCGGAGTGGGCATTGAGGCCCTGACCGAGTACTGCCGCCTGTTCCAGCAGGGGGAGGAGACTCAGGAGGCCCGGAAGGCCCTTCTGGTGGAGCAGCGGCGGCAGCTGCTGGGGCGGATGGAGGACATGCGGCGGTCCCTGGGCCGGCTGGATGAGAAAATCGAGAAGTACGACCAGGGGCTGGCCCGGAAGGAGCGGGAGCTCCGGGACGGCTGAGGACGGGCGCGGAGGCCGGGGAGAGAGGGGCCTCCGCGCTTTCCTTCACCGCACCCCGTCCAGCTCCCGGAACACCCGCCGGGAGTAGGCCGCCGTCAGCGCCGCCGCCCCGGCGGCCCCCAGGAGGACCGCCCAGGCCGGGCAGCGCTCGAACAGGGCCCCGTACACCGCCTGGCCCACGGGGGCCGCGCAGTTGGACACCGCCATGATGAAGGCCATCACCTTTCCCAGCAGCTCCGGAGGCGTCTGCCCCTGGACGGCGGCGCTGAGGACCACCACCAGCATGGTGGACAGGACCATGACGGCAAAGCTCATGGCCGTCACCCCCCACCAGCCCAGGCCGGTGGGAATCCCCGGCAGCAGGACGGCCCCCATGCCTGCCGCCGTCAGCCCGGCGGCCAGCAGCACGGCGCCTCCCCGCCGGAGGGGCAGCCGCGCCCCCAGGCAGGCGGTCAGCAGGCCGCCGAAGAGGCCCCCCAGGCCCATGGCCCCCTGGGTGAGACCCAGGCGGCTGTCGCTCATGCCCAGGGTCTGGACCACCGCCACGGGGATGCCCACCACCAGGGCGGAGGAGAGCACCAGATTAAAAAGAGCCAGCACCAGCATGACGGACAGAAACACCGGCTTCTCCCGGTGGACAAACCGCCAGCTCTCCCCCAGGTCCCGCCGGACCGTGGACAGCACGCCGCCCTCCGCCGCCCGGGGCGCGTGGGGGATGCGGATGAAGAGCTCCATGACGGCGGAGAGGAAGAAGCAGAGAATGCCGACGAACAGAATGGGCCGGATGCCGAAGGCCCCAAACAGCACGCCGCCGACCACCGGCCCCAGCAGGCCGGAGAGCGTGCTCACCATGTTGATGACCGCGTTGGCGCTGGTGAGCTGCTCCGGCCGGGCCAGAAGGGGAATGCTGGCCTGAACCGCCGGCTGGTAGGCCCCGGCAATGCCGTAGAGCAGCATGAGGCAGGCCGCCATCAGCGGCACGAGGGGGGCCCGGCCCAGAAGAAGGGTGAAGGCCAGAATCAGCCCCGCCGTGGAGAAGTCCAGAAGGACCATGATGTTCCGCTTGTTCACCCGGTCCGCCACCACGCCGCCAAGGGGCGCGCACAGCACGGCGGGGACAAAGGCCGCCGCCCCCACCGCGCCGAAGAGGGCGGGGGAGCCGGTCTGCCGCAGCAGGTACAGCGGCAGGGCAAAGCGCAGGATGGCGCTGCCGAAGAGGGAGATGATCTGCCCGACGACCACCAGGGTGAAATCCCGGCGGAACAGGGGCCCTTGGGTTGTGTTCATAGGGACGCTCCTTTTTTTTGATTTTAAAAACCGACCGTCGGTTTCTATATATCCAAAAAGAAACTGCCCGCGCGCGGCAGCTCCTTTTCAGTCTGGAGTTTCCCCGCCGGAAGACGGGGGATGGGCCATTTCCGCGTACCGCACCAGGGTGCCCACGATTTCCTGGTCAATCAGCCCATCCACGCCGAAGCCCTGGAAGAGCCGGTTGTAGATTTCGCACCGGGCCTGAATTTCCTCCGGGGTGGTGGGCTGGACGATGGGGTTGATCCACATGTCCGACAGCATCATCATGGCCTCCGCCAGCTCCTTGGGGTGCTCGGTGCGGATGGAGCCGTCGGCCATGCCCTGGCGGATGATGGGCTCCACAAAGCAGGGGACCACCTCGGTGAAGATGCTCCGCATCTCCGTGGCCAGAAACCTGGCGTTATCCATGAGGTAGGGCATCATGCAGAACATCTTGGCCTGGCGCTCCGGCTGGAGGGAGGTCTTGAACATGGCCCGGAGCTTTTCCAGGCCGTTGAGCCCAGGAGCGTCCCGGACCTGGGACAGCACCTCGCCGTTCCGCTGCCCGATGCGGTCGCAGACGGAGTAGAAAATGTCCTCTTTGGAGGCGAAGTGGTGGTAGATGGCCCCCTTGGACAGGCCCGTCTCGTCGATGATCTCCTGGAGGGAGGTCCGGTCATAGCCCATTTCAATAAACAGCCGTTCCGCTGTGTCCAGGATCTTCCGCACCGTCTCGTCCGGGCATTTGTTCCGCGCCATCAGGCATCCCTCCAAACAAACCGGCGGTCTGTTTGCAGTATAGCATCCCGAACGGCCCGCTGTCAAGAGAAAATCCGCCGGAAACCGCCCCTTGGGGGGCGGGGCCTCCGGGGTCCTGCTGTTTTTTTCACAAAGCCCGTTTTCGCTCTTGCTTTTTGGGAGAAAAGAGGGTATAGTAACAGGGTATACGCGGCGAACCTGACGCCCTCCCGCGCAGGCGCTTGGATACTTTGAAGGAGGAACAGATATGTCTACGAAAGCCTATTACCCCAGAACCGAGATCGGGCCCGGCAAGGTCGGGTTCTCCAAGACCCGCTCCATCATCGAGGCCCCCTTCTACGGAAACAACGTCGTGAAGATCAACTCTCTCCGGGAGGCCTATGACATGGCCAAGAACTCCCCGGGCACCGTCGTCACCGACATGCCCGTTTACCGGGGCGAGGAGTTCGGCCTGGAGCCCGATGCCAAGGTCCTGCTGTTCAACGACGGCTCCATCACCGGCCGCTATGCCGCCGCCCGCCGGATTACCGGCAAGCCCGGCGTGGATACCGCGGCCCTGGACAAAATCGTTATGGACGCTGTGTACGACACCCGCTGGAAGACCATGTATCACGCCGAGGTCTTCATCGGCCTGGACCCCGAGTTCATGGTCAAGGCCCACCTGCTGATTCCCGAGGGGGAGGAGAACCTCCTCTATAACTGGATGCTGAACTTCCAGTACCAGTCCGATGAGTACGTCAAGATGTACAAGAAATCCAAGCCCGTGGGCGACGGGAAGGAGTCCGACATCTATATCTTCTCCGATCCCCAGTGGACCGGCGCGCCGGGCCGGGAGGATATCTGCGATCCCAAGTGCCTGTGCTACTTCAACACCGACACCAACTGCGCCGCCATCCTGGGCATGCGCTACTTCGGCGAACACAAGAAGGGCACCCTGACCCTGGCCTGGGCCATCGCCAACCGGAACGGCTACGCCTCCTGCCACGGCGGACAGAAGGAATACACCCTGGACGACGGCAGCAAGTACGTGGCGGCGGTCTTCGGCCTCTCCGGCTCCGGAAAGTCCACTCTGACCCACGCCAAACACAGCGGAAAATACTCCTCCATCAAGGTGCTCCACGATGACGCCTTCATCATCAACTCCGACACCTGCGCCTCCATCGCCCTGGAGCCTACCTATTTTGACAAGACCGCGGACTATCCCGTTCCCTCCGAGGACAACAAGTATCTGCTGACGGCGCAGAACTGCTCCGCCACCCTGGACGACGAGGGCAGGATCGTCCTGGTCACGGAGGACGTCCGCAACGGCAACGGCCGGGCCATCAAGTCCAAGCTCTGGTCCCCCAACCGGGTGGATAAGATTGACTCCCCGGTTAACGCCATCTTCTGGATTATGAAGGACCCCACCATTCCCCCCATCGTGAAGCTCAGCGGCGCGTCCCTGGCCTCCGTCATGGGCGCCACCCTGGCCACCAAGCGCTCCAGCGCCGAGCGGCTGAAGGAGGGCGTGGACCCCAACGCCCTGGTGGTGGAGCCCTATGCCAACCCCTTCCGCACCTATCCGCTGGTGAACGACTATGAGAAGTTCAAGAAGCTGGTAGCGGAAAAGAATGTGGCCTGCTATATCATCAACACCGGCGACTTCATGGGCAAAAAGGTCCAGAAGGAGGACACCCTGGGCATCCTGGAAGCCGTGGTGGAGGGCAAGGCCAAGTTTGAGACCTGGGGCCCCTTCGAGGACATTGAGATCTTCAAGTGGGAGGGCTTCGTGCCCGACCTGGGCGACAAGGAGTACGTGGCCCAGCTGAAGGCCCGCATGCAGGACCGGCTGAACTACGTCACCAACCTGGACTCCGAGGAAGGCGGCTTCAACAAGCTGCCGGAGGACGCCGCCGCGGCCATCAAGAAGGTCGTGGACGAGGCGAACACTCTGTAAAAATTTGCGCCGCAGAGGCTGGAAAGGGCTCCCCCGAGAGGGGGAGCCCTTTCTCGCCCTTGCGGGCGGGGGAGATTACAGCGCCCTCCAGGCCTCCGGCTTGAGGCGGGTCAAGCCCTTCTCCGCCCGGTCGATCTCCGCCAGCATGGCGGCCTGATCCTGGTTCAGCGTCCCCCGGAGGGACAGGTAATTGCTGGCGTGGTTCATCCGGAACACGCTGCCGGGGCTGTCCAGGTGCTCCACCAGAAGGCGGGTCTCCTCCAGCACCTGCCGCTGGGTGAGGAGCTGGAACTTCCCCTCGTGGACCCAATCGTACAGGGGCGTCCCCGGCTCCACCATCAGCGTCAGCAGCCCGATATACTCCGGGTTCATGGCGTTGAAGGCCGCCGCCGTGTCCCGGGCGTGGCGCTCCAGCAGCTCCGGGCCCCCCAGGCCGGTGATGGCCGTGACGGAGAGGGCTATGCCGCAGCTGCGGACCTTTTGGCCCATCTCCACGATCTCCGCCGCCGGATGGCCCTTGCGCATGAGGGTCAGCACCTCGTCGCTGCCGGACTCCAGGCCCATGTAGACCATGGTCAGCCCCTTCTCCCGGAGCGTCCGCAGCTCCTCTTCCGTCCGGATGCGGATGGAGGAGGGGGAGGCGTAGCTGGTCACCTGGCGGCACTCCGGGAACAGCTGCCGCACCGTGTCCAGAATGGTGATCAGCTCCGCCGCCTTCCGCACCAGGGCGTCCCCGTCCGCCAGGAACACCT
The DNA here is from genome assembly GCA_910583695.1 of uncultured Oscillibacter sp. Lineage (GTDB taxonomy): Bacteria > Bacillota > Clostridia > Oscillospirales > Oscillospiraceae > Oscillibacter. Next base: position 14,748 of record CAJTZL010000005.1, on the reverse strand, counting down.
TCTCCACATGGTGGTAGACCTCCCGGGCCACCCGGAAGTCCTCCAGAATCTCCTCCATGGGACGGAGGGAAAACCGCTTCTCCTTGTACATGCTGCAAAAGGCGCAGGTGTTGTGGCTGCACCCGTAGGTCACTTGGACAATGAGGCTCCGGGCTTCGGAGGGCGGACGGTAGACGCTGCCGTAGTATCTCATACGCCCAGCTTCTCCAATGCCGCCAGCTTCAGGCACACGCAGAACACCGCCATGGCCTGCTCCAGCTCCTCCACCGGGGGCAGGGAGGGGGCGATGCGGATGTTGCTGTCCTGGGGATCCTTCCCGTAGGGGAAGGTGGCCCCGGCGCTGGTCATGGTGACGCCCGCCTCCCGGCACAGGGCCAGGGTCCGCTTGGCCGTGCCGGGCATGGCGTTGAAGGAGACGAAGTACCCGCCCTTGGGCCGCCGCCAGGAGGCGATGTCCAGCGGGGCGATCTCCCGGTCCAGAGCGTCCGCCACGCAGCGGAACTTGGGGCCCATGACGGCGGCGTGGCGCTTCATCAGCTCCAGGGTGTGGGCCTTGTCCCGGAGATAGAGGACGTGGCGCTGCTGGTTCACCTTGTCGAAGCTGATGACCTGGGGGGTCAGGAGCTTCTCCATGTGGGCCATGTTGGCCTCGGAACAGGCGAAGCAGGCCACCCCCGCGCCGGGGAGGGTGATCTTGGACGTGGAGGCGAACTCAAACACCAGATCGGGATGTCCCGCCTCCGCGCAGATGGACAGGATGTCCGGGAAGGGCACGTAGTCCCCCTCGAACTCGTGGACGCAGTAGGCGTTGTCCCACATGATGAGGAAGTCCGGCGCGGCGGGGGTCAGGGCCGCCAGACGGCGGATGGTCTCCTCCGAGTAGATGACCCCTTCGGGGTTGGAGTACTTGGGGACGCACCAGATGCCCTTGACCGCCGGGTCCTTCACCGCCTCCTCCACGGCGTCCATATCGGGGCCCTCGCCGGTCATGGGAATGGGGAGCAGCTGGAAGCCGAAGGTCTCCGTGACCTGGAAGTGCCGGTCGTAGCCCGGGGCGGGGCAGAGCCATTTGACCGTCTCCTCCCTGCACCAGGGCCGGGGGCTGTGGAGCAGGCCGTGGGTATAGGCCTTGGCAATCGTGTCGTACATGAGCTGGAGGCTGGAGCTGCCCCCTGCGAAGACCTGCTCCGGCTTGCAGCCCAGAATGTCTGCAAAGAGCCGCCGGGCGGCGGGGAGGCCCTTCATCTCGCCGTAGTTCCGCACGTCGAGGCCGTCGGAGACGTAGTCCCCGGGGTCCTGCATCAGGCCGAAGATATCGCTGACCAGATCCAGCTGCTGCTTCCCGGGCTTGCCCCGGGCCATGTTCAGGGTGAGGCCCCGGGCCTTCAGGGCGTCAAATTCCCCCTGCAGGCGGGCGTATTCCGCAGACCGCTCCGCCGGGGTGAGGGTGGCGTAAGGCTTCATAAAACATTCATCCTTTCTGCTGGTGGTTTTGATACCGCTTAGTATAGCGAATCCGGGGGACGGTTTCAAGCCCTATTTGCGCCTCCGGCGGGCGGAGGGTCCGCCGGAGGCGCAATGGGGGGAATGCTGTCGATAAGCCAATACGCTTTGGCATATACTAAGGCGGAGCCTGCCATGCGTTTACCGGAATCTCCCGGGAGGGGCATGTTCCGCCGCCCCGGCGCATAGAGTGGAAGAACCCATCCGCCCGCTGCAAAGGAGGACGCCCCATGAGAGAACCCGGCCGGAAAAGTCAGCTCCATTCATCCATCGCCGTGTCGGCCCTGCTGCTGGCGGCGCTGTTTCTGCTTCCGCTTTTGGTGGTGGTTCCCTTCCGCTCCGCCCTCTTCGGCCGGGAGGAGCCGGTGGACGAGACGGAGGAGCCGCCTCCCGCCCCCGCCCCCGCCGGCGGCGGCCTGGATGCCTCCCGGCCCCTCCGGGTGCTGGAGGGGGAAGGGGTCCTGGAGATGGACCTGGGGACCTATCTGGTGGGGGTGGTCCGGGCGGAGATGCCCGCCTCCTTTGAATTGGAGGCCCTGAAGGCCCAGGCGGTGGCCGCCCGGACCTACACGCTGTACAAGCTCCGCTCCGGCGGGAACCACGGGGAGGACGCCGACATCTGCACGGACCACACCTGCTGTCAGGCCTACCTGGGCCGGGAGGCCGCCCGGGCGGGCTGGGGGGAGCAGGCCGACGCCTATGAGGCCCGGGTGGAGGCGGCGGTGCGGGAGACCGACGGGGAGACCATCCTCTACGGCGGCGTGCCCATCCTGGCGGTGTTCCACTCCTCCTCCCCGGGGCTGACCCGGGCGGCGGGGGAGGTCTGGGTCAACGATCTGCCCTATCTCCAGGCGGTGGACTCCCCGGAGGCCGGGGAGCGCATCCCCAATTATTACAGCCGGGTGGAGTTCACGGCGGAGGAGCTGAAGGCAAAGCTCCGGTCCGCCTTCCCGGAGGCGGAGCTCTCCGGCGGGATGGAGCATTGGCTCAGCGGCCCCGCCGCCGACGGCGCGGGAAACGTGGACACGGTGTCCGTGGGCGGCGTGAGCGCAAAGGGGACCCAGGTGCGGGCGGCCCTGGGGCTCCGGTCCGCCTGCTTCACCTGGGAGGTGCAGGAGGGAAAGATGGTCTTCTTCGTCACCGGCTACGGCCACGGCGTGGGCCTGAGCCAGTACGGGGCCGGCGCCATGGCGGCGGCGGGAGCGGATTACCGGGAGATTCTCACCCACTATTACACCGGCGTGACGGTGGAGGCCTACCGGGGCCAGGACCCGCCCCACGGCATCTCCTCCGGATGAAATGCGCAGCCGGACGCTCCCGGAGCTGAGAGCGGGCTTTACAAAACCCACCCGGGTATGATAAAATAGATTGGTTTTCACCCGGATTCTACAAAGGAGGGACGGCTTATGAAACGGCGGGCGGCGGCGCTTCTCCTCGGGCTCCTGCTGGTGCTTCAGCTGGCCCTCCCCCCGGTTCGGGCGGAGGAGCGGGTGTATTTCACCGCCGTGGGCGGCTACGTCCTGCCCCTGTCGGACAACACCATGCCCTTCTGGAGCGGCGGCTATGTCTACATTGCCAGCTCCATCTTCACCGGCTCGGCCCGGGAGGCCCTGGGCATCTCCCAGGTCTTCAACAGCGACCAGGGCCGCCTGGTCCTCTACAGCGGCGGGCGGTCCCTGACCTACACCCTCTCCGCCAACTGCGCCCTGGACAACGACGGCGGGGCCTATTACCCCGGGGCCATCCAGCGGAACGGGACGGTCTTCGTCCCCGCCAACACCGTGTCCCGGTACTTTGATCTGGTGTACTCCGTGATCGAGGTGGAGCACGGCAGCATGGTCTGGCTCCGCCAGCAGGATTACAAGGTATCGGACAAGCTCTACGCCGACGCCGCCCGGTATTCCATGAACTCCATTTACGCCGACTATATCCGGGCCAAGGAGGCCGCCCCGCCGGAGAGCGGCTCCCCCGGCGGCGGGGGCCGCCCCGCCTCCCCCGGGGAGGAGCCGGACGCCGCCGGGCTGGAGGGAAAGCGCATCGCCCTGTGCCTCCAGGCGGGGAGCGACGCCGCCTCCATGGCGGACGCCCTGGAGAGCTATGACGCCGGGGCCGCCTTCTTCTTCACGCCGGAGGAGCTGGAGCGGCAGGGGGGAACCCTCCGCCGCCTCACCGCCCAGGGGCAGAGCATCGGAATCCTGGCGGACGCCGGGGACCCGGAGTGCACCGTGGCGGAGCAGCTGGAGGCGGGCAACGCCGCCCTTTTCCGGGCCACCTGCGGCAAGACCCGGCTGGCCTACGTCCGGGGGGGAGGGGCCCAGGCCCTTCAGGCCGCCGGAGAGGCGGGGTACCACTGCCTCCGGCCGGAGCTGGATCGGAGCGGCTACGACCTGCGCAGCGCCTCCGGAGCTCTGGAGCTGGTGCGGCGGCTGGCCTCCTGGCGGGGGGATGCCGCCGTCTGGCTGGGAGAGGGGGCCAGCCCGGCGGGGCTGCGGGCCTTCCTCTCCGCCGCCCGGGAGGCGGAGGGCGTGTGCGCCGCCTATACGGAGGCCGGGCTCCGCTGAGGGGCGGGAATCTTTACAGAAAATTCAACAACCCCGCCCCGGACCGGGTATAATAAACAAAAGAACGATTTGGAAAGCATGGGAGGGCCTGCCATGGGACGCAACATTCTGGTGGTCGAGGACGACCGCAACATCTCCGATCTCATCCACATGTATCTGGTGAAGGAGGGCTTCGACGTCCGCACCGCCGGGGACGGCGGGCGGGCCATTGAGGAATTTCAAAAGGCCGCGCCGGATCTGATTCTGCTGGACATCATGCTGCCCGTCATGGACGGCTGGGCCGTCTGCGCCAGAATCCGGGAGACCTCTCAGGTCCCCATCATCATGCTTACCGCCAAGAGCGAGGTCTTCGACCGCATCCAGGGGCTGGAGATGGGGGCGGACGACTACATCGTCAAGCCCTTTGAGATGAAGGAGCTCATCGCCCGGATCAACGCCGTCCTCCGCCGGACGGAGATTCCCAACGACACCAGCAAAAAGCTGACCTTCGACCGGCTGGAGATCAACCTGGACTCCTATGAGCTCGTTGTGGACGGCCGGAAGATCGACACCCCGCCCAAGGAGCTGGAGCTGCTTTACCATCTGGCCTCCACCCCCAACCGGGTCTACACCCGGAACCAGCTGCTGGACGAGGTCTGGGGCTTCGACTACTTCGGGGACAGCCGGACGGTGGACGTACACATCAAGCGCCTGCGGGAGAAGGTGGAGGGCGTCAGCCAGAAGTGGGCGCTGAAGACCGTCTGGGGCGTGGGCTACAAATTCGAGCTGACAACGGAGAAGGCGGAGGGATGAAGGGCTTGCAGCGGCGGACCCAGGGACTCTACTGGCGGCAGCTCCGCGTCACCGCCGGCATGGTGCTTCTGACGCTGTGCCTGCTGGGCGTGTCCTTTTTCTCCCTGAGCTACAGCTACGCCCGGAGACAGCAGGCGGAGGAGATCGCCTCCAAGGCCCGGGTGATGAGCCAGCTGTCCCTGAGCTATCTGGAGAGCGGGCGCTATCTGGACATGGAGGAGCTCCAGGACGACCTGGACTTCCAGCGGCTGGCCAGCTTTGCCGCCGTGGTCTCCGACGTGCACTTCATGATCTGCGACACGGAGGGCCACGTCCTCCTCTCCACCGACGAGACGCTGGACGGGAAGACCGTCACCGTTCCCCCGGAGCGGACGGCCAGGATCCTGGAGCAGGGCAGCGCCTCCTGGCGGGACGACTTCGGGGGGCTCTATCCCCAGAAGCGGTTCTCCGTGGGGGTGGCCTCCGTGAACCCCGTCACGCTGGAGCGGGCGGGGGAGGTGGTGGCGGTGTCCACCCTGGCCTCCCTGGACTCCATGTGGCAGGGCTTCATCGGCCTCTTTTTCATGACGGCCTTTGTGGTTTTGATGATCGCCTTCATGGCCTCCTCCGTCACCGCCATGCGGCAGGTGAAGCCCATCCGGGAGATGGTGGAGGCCACGCGGCGCTATGCCGAGGGGGACTTTGACATCCGGATGAACGACTACGGGCGCAGCGACGAGGTGGGGGAGCTGGCCGCCTCCTTCAACGCCATGGCCGAGTCCCTCCAGCAGACGGAGCGGCAGCGGCGGGAGTTCATCGCCAACATCTCCCACGAGCTGAAAACCCCCATGACCACCATCGCCGGCTATACGGACGCCATCCTGGACGGGGCCATCCCCCCGGAGAACGAGGAGCAGTACCTCCGCATCATCGCCGGGGAGAGCCGCCGCCTCAGCCGGGAGCCAGCTACCGGCCATCGACCCGCTGCGCAGCGGGGCCCACTTCGACCTCTGCGAGAGCATGCGCCGGGTGCTGATCTCCATGGAGAAGAAGATCACGGACCGGGAGCTGGACGTGGAGGCCAGCATCCCCGAGGGGCCCATCCTGGTCCTGGGGGACAACGACCTGATTACCCAGGTGATCTACAACCTGCTGGAAAACGCGGCGAAATTCGCCTACAAGGGCTCCACCCTCTACCTGGGGCTGAACCTCCGGGACGGGCGGGCCCGGGTGATGGTGCGCAACTGCGGGGACACCATCCCCGCCGGGGAGCTGCCGCTGCTGTTTGAGCGGTTCCACAAAAGCGACAAATCCCGCAGCGAGGACAAGGACGGCGTGGGCCTGGGGCTCTACATCGTCAAGACGATTTTGGAGCAGCACAAGGAGAAAATCAACGTCACCAGCGAAAGCGGCGTGACCACCTTCTCCTTTTCGCTGACCACGGAATGAGGCAGCATGGGAGAACGTGAACAGGCCGGGCGGCTGCCCGGCGAGATTGTGGAGGTTTACCGCCCCCCCCTCCGCCGGGAGGCCCGGGACCCCCGGGAGATCATCGAGGTTTACCGCCAGCCGGACCGCCGGGAGGTGGTGGAGGTTTACCGCCGCCCGGTCCCCGGCAGGCGGGCGGACAGGCCCCGCCCCAAGGCCCGGAGCCGCAGGTACGGGCTCTACTGCTTTTTCCTCTGCGTGGGGCTTCTGGTGGGGCTGACGGCGGCGGCCAAGGCCGTGGAGGTTCTGCGGGACCAGCTCCGGCCGGAGACGGAAATCGTGGTCCATGAGCGGACGGAGATCACCATTCCCTCCTGGCCCGTGGACCAGGGGGCGGGGCTTGCCGTCTCCCGGGAACCGGGAGAGATTCTGACGGCCCAGGAGGTCTACCGGCGGCTGAACCCGGCGGTGGTGACGGTCCAGTGCCTCACGGGGGAGGGCGTGTCCATCGGCACCGGCGTCATCTTCTCGGAGGACGGCTACATCCTCACCAACCACCACGTGGTCCGGGGAGGCAGCGAGTGCTACGTCACCCTGGACAGCGGCTATTCCCTGGACGTGTGCTTTGTGGCGGGGGACGAGAACAGCGATCTGGCGGTGCTGAAGGTCCCCCCGGAGGAGCTGGCCCTGATGCCTCTGCCCGCCCTGCCCTCCGCCCCCTTCGGGGACTCGGAGCAGCTGGAGGTGGGGGACCCGGTCTACGCCATCGGCGCGCCCCGGCGGCTCCGGGGAACCCTGACCAACGGCATCATCTCCGCCATTGACCGGGACATCGAGGTGGAGGGCCGGACCATGACCCTCCTCCAGACCAACGCCGCGCTGAACTCCGGCAACTCCGGCGGGCCCCTCATCAGCGACCGGGGCCAGGTGGTGGGCATCAACGTGGCCAAGTATATGTCCGACTGGAACCGGGACAGCGTGGAGGGCCTGGGCTTCGCCATCCCCTCCGCCCAGCTGGAGCGGATTGTCAACGACCTTCTGAAATGGGGAGAGGTCCGGCCGGAGCCCAGGCTGGGCGTCCAGGTGGTCACGGATGCGGAGGGCCTGCTGGTGAAAATCGTGGACCCCGGCACCGCCGCCCAGCGGGCGGGCGTCCGGGAGGGGGACTATATCGTTGCCGCCCAGGGGCAGGCCGTTGAAAACACCCAGGACCTCTTCCGGGTCCGGCGGACCCTCTACGTGGGGGACACGCTGACCCTGACCCTCCGGCGGGGAGGGGAGACGGTGGAGGCCGTCCTGGAGCTGGACGAGGCGGCGGAGTGACAAGAACGCAAAGAGGAGGGGCTTGCCCCTCCTCTGCCGCATCCCTTATTCCTCCGCCAGCTCCAGCACCACGGGGCAGTGGTCGCTGCCGTGGACTTCGCTCCAGATGTCGGCGTTCCGGATCCGGCTGCGGAGGCGCTCCGAGACGATGAAGTAGTCGATTCTCCAGCCGGTGTTGTTCTCCCGGGCCCGGCCCCGGTAGCTCCACCAGGAGTAGGCCCCGGTCTTGTCCGGGTGCAGGGCCCGGAAGCTGTCCACGAAGCCCGCCTCCAGGAGCTTTGTCAGCTTCTCCCGCTCCTCGTCGGTGAAGCCGGGGTTCCGGCGGTTGGGGCCGGGGTTTTTCAGGTCGATCTCCTGGTGGGCCACGTTCAGATCTCCGCAGTAGACCACCGGCTTCACCGCGTCCAGCTCGCAGAGGTAGTCCCGCAGGTCGTCCTCCCAGGCCATCCGGTAGTCCAGGCGGAGGAGCTGGTCCTTGGAGTTGGGGGTGTAGCAGCAGACCAGATAGAACTCCGCAAACTCCGCCGTGATGACCCGCCCCTCGTGGCGGTGCTCGTCGATGCCGAAGTCACAGGTGACCTTCAGCGGCTCCCTCCGGGTGAAGACGGCGGTGCCGGAGTAGCCCGCCTTGTCCGCGCTGTTCCAGAAGCGGAGGTAGCCGGGGAGGTCGAACTCCGCCTGCTCCGGCCGCATCTTCGTCTCTTGGAGGCAGATCACATCCGCGCCGGCAAAGGCGCAGAAATCCAGAAAGCCCTTTTTCAGGCAGGCCCGGAGGCCGTTGACGTTCCAGGAAACCAGTTTCATAAAAGCACCTCGTTTGAATCTGAGATTGTGGATGGGCTCTATTGTACCGCATCTGCGGAGAAAAAACAATTGCCCGCGGCCTGAAAAAGGAGTAGAATGGAGAGGACAATTCCGAAACGCTTGCAAGGAGGGTTCCATTATGGGATTCCTGGACAGATTCAAGAAGAAGAAAGAGGCCCCCGCCCGGCCCCATCGGGAGGGCACGGCCCCGGAGACGGAGGAGTACACCCCCGGCGGCTCCGCCGTCTACCGCTACCAGACGCCGGAGGACCAGGGCTTCCGCCCCCCGGAGGAGGTGTGCGTCTCCACGGAGGCCGTTGAAGCGCACATGGGGGAGATTTTCCCGGGCTGGGAGGGCTTCGTCTATCACGAGCTCCTCAGCGATCTGGTCCACATTGATGTCCACGTCCTCCACGCCCCCAAGGGGGACTGCACGCTCCTCTACACCACCGGCATGAGCGACCTGCCCATGAGCCTGCCGGAGGAGATCACGGACCCGGAGGAGTGGAAGTACGCGGAGCTGTACATGCTCCTCCCCGGGGACTGGGACCTGGGCAGGGCGGGGAGCAGCTCCGGGGACCTGCCCTATGAGCGGTTCTGGCCCATTCAGATGCTGAAATTCCTGGCCCGCTTCCCCCACGAGTACAAGACCTGGCTGGGCTGGGGGCACACCATCCCCAACGGGCCGGACTACGCCCCCGTCTGCGACGGGCTGGGCTTTGGCGGCGCGGTGCTGGACAGCCTCTCCCTGGTGCCGGAGCTGACCACGGAGGACGGGAAGACCATCCGCTTCTACATGCTGATTCCCGCCTATAAGGAGGAAATCGAGTACAAGCTGAAGTACGGCATGGAGGGCCTGAGCCGGCGCTTTTCCGAGGGGAAGCTCCCCATTGTGCTGGATGTGCACCGGCCCAACCTCTGCGCGGACTTTCAGGAGGTTCTGGACTAGGCCATGGACTACGAGAAGCTGCTGAACATGGCGGCGGAGCTGGGGTATCAGCTGATGTACAGCGGCGGGGAAATCTACCGGGCGGAGGAGTCCGTCCGGCGGCTCCTCTGCGCCTACGGGCTGGAGGCCCCGGAGGTCTTCGCCATTCCCAACTGCCTGATCGTCAGCGTGGTCACGCCCCAGGGGCGCCCCGTCACCCGGATGCGCCGGGTTCCCCTCCACGGCACGGACATCGAGCTGCTGGAGCGGTGCAACGGCCTCTGCCGCCGCCTCTGCGCAAGGCGGCCGCCTCTGGACGAGGCCCTGGCGGAGGTGGCCGCCCTGGGGACGGGCGTCCCCCGGTACTCCCCCCGGAAGGTGCTGCTGGGCTACGGCGCGGCGCCCGCCTTCTTCGCCCCGCTCTTCGGCGGCGGGCCGCGGGACGCGGCGTGCGCCTTCCTCTGCGGGCTGGCGGCAGGCGCGTGCCTCCTCTATGGGGGGAGGCTCCTGGGGGCCAACGGCTTTTTCCGCACGGCGGTGTGCAGCGCCCTGGCGGCCTTTCTGGCCCTGGTGCTGGTGGAGGCGGGGCTGGGGGAGAGCGTGGACACCGTCACCATCTCCGCGCTGATGGTGCTGGTCCCCGGCGTGGCCCTGACCAACGCCATGCGGGAGATCATGGCGGGGGACACCTTCTCCGCCCTGAGCCGCACGGCGGACGCGATTCTGGCGGCCTCCGCCATCGCCCTGGGGGCGGCGGCAGGACAGGCCCTGGGCGGATTCTGGTAAGGAGGGCGGCATGGAGACGGTATTGCTGGACTACGCCCTGCCCTGCCTCTGCGCCTTTCTGGCCTGCGTGGGCTTTACGCAGATGTTCAACATCCACGGCGCGGGGAAGCTCATCGCCGGGGCGGGCGGGGCCCTGGGCTGGCTGGTGTACCTGCTGGGGGGAAAGACCATTCCGGCGGCCTTCCTGGCGGCGGCGGCCATCGGCGTGTTTGCCGAGGTGATGAGCCGGGTCCGGCGCTGCCCGGTGACGGGCTATGTGCTGGTGGCCCTGCTGCCCCTGGTGCCCGGCGGGGGAATTTACTACGCCATGCGCCACGGAGCGGCGGGGGAGACGGACGCCTTCCTCCGCACGCTGCTGCACACCTTCGGCATGGCGGCGGCCCTGGCGGTGGGGGCCATGCTGGCCTCGTCGGTGTTCCGGGCCCTGGCGCCCCGGCTCCGCCCGCCGAAGAAGTGAACAACGGAGGATGGGATTTTGCCATGGAAGATTTCAGACAGGAGCTCTATGAAAACGGCTATTTCCGCCAGGAGGAGCTGGTCTTTTGGGACTGCGACCGGGAGCAGCGGGTCCGGGTGGCGGCCCTTTTGAGCCGCCTGGGGGCCTTCGCCGGGTACGACTACGACGCCCGGGGCCTGACTCACGAGCTCCTCTGGGCCAACCGGAAGGTGTTTCTCCTCTCCCGGGCGGCCCTCCGCATCCACGACTGCCCCCGGGCCCGGGACGTGCTGGGCATCACCACCTGGGAGGCGGGGCCCAGGGCCGCCCACATGGGGCGGAACTACGAGATGCGGGACCGGGAGGGCCGCCTCCGGGTTTCCGCCCGGACGGACTGGATTCTGGTGGACCCCGTCACCCGGAAGATTCTGCGGCCCTCGGCCTTCACCGCCAAACCCCTGCTGTCCTCGGACCGGCCCCTGGACTGCCCGGAGACGCGGAAGATCGTCCTTCCCAGGGAGGGGCGGGAGGACCTGGGGACCCGGACGGTCCGCTGGTCCGACCTGGACGGCAACGGGCACCTGTTCAGCGGGAACTACGGCGACATCATCTGGGACGCCCTGCCGGAGGACCTGCAGACCCGGGTCCCCCGGGAGTTTCAGATCAACTACAGCCGGGAGGCCGTCCTGGGGGATGTCCTCCGGCTGGAGGGCTGCCGGGGGGAGACGGGCTATTTTGTGGAGGGCCTGGGGCCCCGGGGCTCCTGCTTCACGGCCCTGTGCGTGTTCTGACTTTTTGGAAAACGGCCTTTCGCACCGGCTGCGGAGGGCCGTTTTTCATGCCTCCCGGAGGAACACCAGGCGGTCCTCCGCCGACAGCGGCGGCTGGAAGCGGCAGCCCAGCTGGTCGAAGGCCGGGAGGTCCTCCGGGCTGGTGATCCGGTTCTCCGCCAGCCAGCGGACCATCTGCCCCCGGGCCATTTTGCACCGGACGCCCTTTTCCACCACCCGGTCCCCCGCCCGCTCCCCGAAGACGCAGGTGACAAAGCGGACGGAGGGGGGCAGATGGGGCTTCACCGCCCTGGCGTACTCCCGGGAGGCCAGATTGAGCACGCAGTCCGTCTCCGCCGCCAGCTGCCCGGCGGGAAGGCCGCCCCAGAAGCCGTAGAGGTCCCGGAACCCCTCCGCCGCCAGCCGGGCCTGCATCTCCAGCCGGTAGGGCGTCACGCCGTCAAAGGGCCGCAGCAGCCCGTAGAAGCCCGAGAGGATGCGCAGGTGCTCCCGGAGGTAGTCCAGCTGCGCCGCCTCCATCACGCCGGGGGCCATATAGCGGTACTGGATGCCCTTGTAAGCCAGCAGGGCGGGGGTGAGGCCCCGGCGCAGGTCCATGCGGGCCAGCCGCTCCACGTTTTGCCGGGCGATGGCGCCGCTGCACTTCCAGAGGGCCTGGAGCTCCTGGGGGGACATGGCCTGGAGGGCCGCCTTCAGCCGCTCCGTCCGATCCAGGAACCGGGGCAGGCCGTCCACGGGGAAGCTGTCCGTGTCCACAAGCATGTTCTTTGCCGGGGCGATGATGATGCGCATGAAAATCCCTCCTTGCGCCGGTCCCGGGGAGCCGGGCCGTCTCCCGGCCCCGGGCGGTATCCCATACGATACCACAGGCGGGGCGGAAATGCAAACCGGGGCATGGCGTGTCCGCTTGCGCATGCTGTGGGGAGGCATGGGGGCAGAGCCCGCCCCCCGCATACCATCTCCGAATGGGACAGGCCCCATGGCGGCCTGTCACCGCTCCGGCCGTCCCCGGGGGCTGCGGCCCTCTGCCTGCGCGAAGTCGGAGCTGACCAGGGCGGCGTAGTACTGGTCCATCGTCACCGGGGCGTTGTACAGCGCCGCCAGGAGATAGGCCTTGATGTTCCCCACGGGGGTGCTCACACGGCCCAGACAGTCCCGGACGTAGAGCACGTGCTCCCGCCCCAGCTTCAAAAAGCGGCTCCGGACTGCCTCCCGCGGCAGGTCCTGCCCGCAGATGCGGACGGTCTTGTTGGGGGAACAGGCGGCCTCCGTCATCAGCTCCACATAGCCGTCAAAGAGCGCAAGGTCGGCGGGGTGGTCCCAGATCAGGTCCTCATAGCCGATGTTCTCCCGGATGGCTTCCCGGACCCATCGTCTCTCATCCATCCGCCCCCGTCTGCCGGAGCGCCGGGAGCCGCGGGGGGACGGGGGGAGGATGGGATGGGGCTCTCTCTTCTCCGTTTCATTCTTCTCCGTCTCATTTGCCGCCTCCTGCGGGCAGCCCGAGCCGCCCGCCCCGGGCGCTCCGGACTGCCGGGAGGGGGCCCCTTGGACCGCCTCCCCCGGCGCAGAAAAAAGCGCCTGACAAGAGGCGTTCTCCCGGGGGGCGGTTTCCTCCGCCGGGGCGGCGTCTTCGCCGGACGGGCCTTCCGGGGCGGCGTCTTCGCCGCCGGAGAGGCTCCGAACGTAGATTTTCGCAGGCCTGCCCAGCCCCTGGCGCCTGCGCTCGATCAGGCCGGCGCGCTCCAGCTCCCGCAGGAAGGCGGTGGCCCGGTTGTGGCCGCAGCGGAGGCGGCTCTGCACCTCCTTCAGGGTGAAGTAGATGAACACCCGGCCCCGGGAGTCCGTCCAGCCGTTCCCGGCGGACAGCCCCACCCGGTCCAGCATCAGGCCGTAAAGGGCCGCGGCCTCCAGGGAGAGGCCGCCGTCCAGCAGAGCCTTGGGGATGCGGTAGAAGCGGAAGCGGCTCTCCCGGGCTCCGTAAAAGTAATCCGTCTGAAAGGTCATAAGCGCCTCCTTGATTCCGGTTTCCTTTAGGGGGCCCCTTTGGAAAAATTGCACGGAACCGTGCCCCCGGCGGCGGATTTTCCGCATGGAGGGCCCGGCGGGCGGTTCCGCGCGGCGGAGAGGCCCCGGAAAGCCGGGGCGCAGGGCGGTTTTTTGCCGGAAACGGGTGACAGGGGAGCCCTTTGGTGGTATAATGACGCCAGAGCCGCCGGTTGGCGGGAACGGAAACGCGTGTGAGGTGCCGTTATGAGAGATCAGATTTTCATCAGCTACTGCCGGGAGGACCGCCATTACAAGGACCGGGCGAAGAAGCATTTGTGCGGGCTGTGCAATTTTTCCGGAATCGGCGTGTGGTGCGACGAACAGATTGAGACGGGAAGCCAATGGGATCATGACATTGCGCAGGCGATTCAGAGGGCCGCGGCGGCGGTGCTGCTGATTTCAAAGGACTATCTGGCCTCCGACTACGTTACAAGGGCGGAGCTTCCGCTGTGCCTGGAGGCCTGGAAGCGGGGGGAGCTGTGGATCATTCCGGTGATCATCAACCCCTGCGTATTTCAGTCCATCGAGACCCTGAACAGGCTGCAAACGGCAAACAGCCCGGACAAGCCCGTGTGTGAGCTCTCCGAGTTGGAGCAGGACAAGCTCTGGGCGCGGGTGGCGGAGGAGGCGCTGAAGGCGCGCAATGAGATGGTAAGGAGCCGCCCCTGCGAATCGGCGGGAATACGGTCCGCGGCTCCTCCGGCGGGGACACCGGCTACGGCTTCTCCGGCAAAGCGGGCGGCGGAACAGGGCGGGGGCCTTTCGGCCTGTCCGGCTCCGCAGGAGGCGGATACCGGCGGATACGTTGTGCCCGACGGCGCGGGGTGGTGTGAGGCGATCATCTGTGAAGTGCGGAAGGGTCTGTCGCCGAAGTACCGGTGCTATAAAATAGACGGGCTGATTTATGTTCAGGGCCATACGCCCAAGCCGGGAGAAAGCCATTGGATTTTTTATAAAGCCTATCGATTCCGGGATTTGAAGCCGGGGGACCGTGTGCGCTTTCAAAAAAGGTCGCTGGAAGAGCCGATCGATTGGCCGGATATCGGCTGGGCGAGGAATATTTATATCAGTCGCCTGTTTATAGATGCAAGAAAATAGGGGATGCTTCCGGTGTCCTCTCAGCGGCTCCAGTGTTGAAGCGGGGAAACGGCGTCCTCTTCAGGTGCAGGAGGGCGCCGTTTCCCGCAGCCGGGAGGAGTCCGCCCGAGGTGTCCCGGCGGGAGGAGGGCCAAGGGGAATGCCCCCGCAAAGAGGTGTTCGATTGATAGAAGGGCAGACCCTGGAGGATATGGCCTGACCAGGGGGGGTCAGGCCCCCACATCGTCAGAAGAAACTCCGCCCACTCCGTCCCCGCCTGGCGGCGAGGAC
>CAJTZL010000004.1 GCA_910583695.1 uncultured Oscillibacter sp. | reverse complement strand
GGTCAGCGGATACACTCACCTCGCCGGGAGCACCAGCCGGGGCATCCTGGGCGGGTGGTTCGCCGCCAGTCTGCTCGGGGGCGTTCTCCGGGGCCGGGGGCTCCGGGGTGGGAGCGTCCTGGGCAGGAGCACCCTCCGGGCCGGCATCGAACAAGCTGGGCTGGGGATTTTCCTCCGGGCTCACGTTTAATTTTTCGTCTGCCATTCGTTACCTCCTTTTTTAATTTCGTGAATGTTGCACAAATCTTGTGCTAAAAGTTTGTTACTATTTTTTCGCCTCCCTCCCGGCTATCCACGCAAAAAAGCCGCCCGTTTTTTCATGCCGGACGGCTTTTTGCGTAATGTGATAGCTCTGATTAAATTTTTTTGTGGGTGTAGGCTCCGAAAAGCCTTGATATTACAGCGTTCCTAATAGGAGGCATTCATATGGATGATATAGCAACGCAAATAGCATGAGCTTCCCATAGACTGTTCGACTAAAAATGTAGCTTTTTGTCCCTGAAAGCCATTACTAAAACACTACCCTTCAAGAATATAGTTATCTTCCAGATTATATTCTTTCACAAAATTTTTTAAGAGATCGTTATCATCTGTAAATAATTCCATATGGTAGTTTTTTACTACAAACGGAATCTTACCTTCCCGAAAGGAGATAAATCCCTTAAGCATCAAATCACCTCATTTCCAACTCATAAAACATACAGCTTTTGATTATAGATTCATCATATTAAAACAATCGCTCTATTTGTACTATGTGGTTAATATGTCTCTTCATTTTTGTACCTTATCAAAAATTTCTTGGACAATAATTGGTTTCTTTGCTTTTACCATTATATCAGAACGTGAGTCTCATGGCAACTTGGTTTTGCGGTTCTTTGGAGCGGCTAAGTTTCTCCTGCTGTACTGCCATGAACATCTCATCAGAAATAATGGCCTCATGGGCGTCGGTGTAAAGATACCGATCCATGAGACCATCATTTTCGATTTGAACCGCGCCAGTGCTGACCGTTTTTTGAAGCAGCACCCGTCCGGTATATTTTTCATTGGAGAGCAGTTTGTTAATTGCTTCCCGGTTCCATTTGAACCTGCCAGTGGGAGAGGGGATGCCCTGCCTTTCTAAACCAGCAGCAATTTCCCCAAGACTATTATCAGCAAGATACTGCTCAAATATCCAGCATACCACCTGGGCCGCCTCGGGATTCATTGCCAGTTCACCATCAGGACCAACATCATATCCATAGCACTTACGCTTTGCCATTTTGGAGCTGCCGTCCTGAAACCCTTTCCGGAGACCGGTCTTAATGGCTTCACTTTTTTGTATCACATTCATTATAATTCTCCTTCTACAAATGAAAATACCGCAGTGAAATCACTGTGGTGCAAAGTTTTTTTGTGATTATATATAAAAGTTGACAGACTACTCCTTTGGCGTAGTCTGTCAACTTTTCTTGGCAGCGGGTGAAGGATTCGAACCCTCACATACAGAGTCAGAGTCTGCTGTGCTACCTTTACACAAACCCGCTCTATCTCTTTGGAACAGCTATCATTATACTAAAAAAATCCGCCTTGTCAAGGGGTTTTCAGAATTTTTTCCAAATTTCTTTTTTAGGCAAAAATCCGCCCGCTCCCTCTTCCGTCCGGCGGCGGAACTGTGCTATAATCAAATCCACACATCCACGAAAGGAGACCCCGCCCATGATCAAGCTCGAAGGACTCCGCCTGCCACCCGGCGGCAAAGAGGCGGACCTCCGTGCCCAGGCCGCCGGATTGCTGCGCCTCACCCCTTCGGACATCCGGAATCTCCGGGTCCTCCGCCGCAGCATCGACGCCCGGGAGGGCGTGGCGGTGATTTACACCGTCTGCGTGGCGGTGGACCGTGAGTCCGCCGTTCTCCGCCGCTGCCGGAGCCGGAAGGCCGGCCGCCTGGAGCTGGGGCCGGTCTTCCGCCTGCCGGAGCCCCTGCCCCCGCCGGAGATGCCGCCCGTTGTGGCGGGGGCGGGTCCTGCGGGGCTCTTCGCCGCCCTGGTTCTGGCGGAGGCGGGCCAGCGGCCCATCCTCCTGGAGCGGGGCCGTCCCGTGGAGGCCCGCAAGGCCGATGTGGAGCGCTTCTGGTCCACCGGACGGCTGGACCCGACCAGCAACGTCCAGTTCGGCGAGGGCGGTGCCGGAGCCTTTTCCGACGGCAAGCTGAACACCGGCACCAAGGACCTCCGGCACCGCTTTATCCTGGAGCAGCTGGTCTCCTGCGGCGCGCCTCCGGACATCCTCATCGACGCCAAGCCCCATGTGGGAACGGACTACCTCCATGCCGTCCTCCAAAACCTCCGCCGGGAGCTGACCGCCCTGGGGGCGGACATCCGCTTTGAGACCCGCCTGGAGGATCTGCGGGCAGAACGCGGGGAGCTCACCGGCGTGGAGCTTTCCGGCCCGGGGGGGCGGGAGACGCTTCCTTGCCGGAGCCTGATTCTTGCCCCCGGACACTCCGCCCGGGACACCTTTGAAGCGCTGTACCGCCGGGGCGTGCCCATGGAGGCCAAGCCCTTCGCCGTGGGCCTCCGCATTGAGCACCGTCAGGCGGACTGCGACGCCGCCCAGTACCGCCAATACGCCGGGCACCCGGGCCTGCCCGCCTCCTCCTACAAGCTCTCCTGTCATCTGCCCAATGGACGGGGCGTGTTCTCCTTCTGCGTCTGCCCCGGTGGGGAGGTAGTGGCCGCCGCCTCAGAGCCGGAGGGAGTAGTGACCAACGGCATGAGCGAATTTGCCCGGGACAAGGAGAACATCAACGGGGCCATCCTGGTGAACGTCACCCCGGAGGACTTTGGGGGAGACGGCTCCCCTCTGGCGGGGGTGGCCTTCCAGCGGAGCCTGGAAGCGGCGGCCTACGCTCTGGGGAGCGGCGGCTACCGGGCCCCCGCCCAGCGGGTGGAGGACTTTCTGGCCCGGCGGCCCTCCGAAGGGCCGGGGCGGGTCCGGCCAAGCTACCGTCCCGGCGTCACCTGGACGGACCTCCACGACTGCCTGCCGCCCTTTGTGGCGGAGGCGCTGGAGGAGGCCCTGCCCATTCTGGGCGGGAAGCTCCGGGGCTACGACGACCCCGACGCCATCCTCACCGCCGTGGAAAGCCGCAGCTCCTCTCCCGTCCGCATCCTCCGGGGGCCGGACGGCCAGTCCGCCCTTCGGGGCCTGTACCCCTGCGGCGAGGGGGCGGGCTACGCCGGGGGCATCCTCTCCGCCGCCGCCGACGGCATGCGGGCCGCCGAGGCCCTGCTGAAATGTTTACGACAAGGAGACGATTTGTTATGAGAGACATCTGCATCTGTCAGGAGTTTTTGACCGAGGCTCACAAGGCCCGGATCTGCAAAACGGCGGAACCCCTGGGCTTTGCCCCCTGGTTCTTTACACCGGACCAGCTTGAGGAGGCCAAGGCCTGCCTCCAGAACTGCGAGGTTCTCTACGCCCACGACCCGGAGCTGCTCCGGGCGGCCCCGGCGTCACTGAAATGGTACTGCTGCTCCTACGCCGGGGTGGACCCCTACTGCAAGGACCCGACTCTCTTCGCCAACCCGGACTGCCTGCTGACCAACTCCAGCTGCTACGGCGTCACCATCGCGGAGCATGTGGTCATGGTGCTGCTGATGCTCCTCCGGCGGATGCCGGAGTACGAGGAGGTGGTCCGGAACCGGGGCTGGAGCAACCAGCTTCCCATCCGCTCCATCCGGGACAACGCCTTCACCATCCTGGGCACGGGGGATATCGGCGTCA
The DNA here is from genome assembly GCA_910583695.1 of uncultured Oscillibacter sp. Taxonomy (GTDB): domain Bacteria; phylum Bacillota; class Clostridia; order Oscillospirales; family Oscillospiraceae; genus Oscillibacter. The sequence continues at coordinate 86,570 of CAJTZL010000004.1, read as the reverse complement.
ACGTAGCGGACCGCCTCCGGTCCATGGGAGCGGCGAAGATCACCGGCCTGAGCCGCAGCGGCCGGGCCCGGGAGGGCTTTGACGAGGTCCTGCCCATACGGCGGCTGGATGAGGTCCTCCCCGGGACGGAAAACCTGATTATGGCTCTCCCCGGCACGGCGGATACGGTCCATATCCTGAACCGGGCGCGGATTGCCCTGCTGCCCCCGGGGGCCTTTGTGGTGAACGTGGGCCGGGGCACCGCCATCGAGCAGGAGCCTCTGGCGGAGGCCCTGAACGCCGGGCGCCTGGGAGGTGCGGCCCTGGATGTGATGGACCCGGAGCCCCTGCCCCGGGATCATCCCCTGTGGACGGCGAAAAACCTCATCCTCACCCCCCACGTCTCCGGGAACATGACCCTGGGCTACACCTGCGACCGGAACGTGGAGATGTTCTGCCGGGATTTGGAGAACTACGCCGCCGGGCGGCCTTTGAACAGCCTCATCGACCGGACCCGGGGCTACTGACGCACGAAAAGACGGCCCCCGGAGGGGCCGTCTGGAGAGTCGGTTCGGCGGCTTAGCGGTTCAGGCAAACGGCACCGCCCAGTACCACGATGGAAAGCAGCGTGTACAGCATGTGGGGCACCTCCTTCTTTCTTGACGTTGATAGAATGATACCATGCCCTGCGGAAAAAGACATTCAATATCTTGCCGGCTTTTCCCGGGGAAGGGCCCGGCCCGGGGAGGACGGGGCCGCCGGCTTTACAACATCTTGCGCTCCCGGACGGGAGGAAAGGATTCGCCTATGCCGCAGCCGCCAAGCCAATGCTACGTCAAACGGGAGGTGCGCTCCCTGTTTGCTCCGGAGGCCATGCCCCGGCTGGTCTACGTCACCCGGACACTGCCTGAGGACCAGAGCCGCCCGCGGATTCTCCATGCCCATCAGGATCTGTCGGAGATACTGCTGATCTGCGGCGGAAGCGGGCGCTACCTGGTGGGCGAGACCTTTTACGACGTGAGGGCCGGGGATCTGGTCCTCTACAACAGCGGCGTGGTGCACGATGAGTTCTCCAGCGCCGACGATGCCATTTTCAGCTACTGTGCGGCCATCGCCGGGCTGCGCCTGCCGGGCCTGCGGGAGAACGCCTTCATCGCCGACGGGGCTCCGGCTCTCTTGCACGTGGGAGAAGAGGCGGAGGATATGCGGCTGCTGCTGGACATGATGTACCGCTATCTGCTGGAGGACCGCCCGGAATGTGAGACCCTGTGCCATCACCTGACCCTGGCCCTGCTGGGGCGGGTCCTCCGGCTCACAGGGGACGCGCGGGACCCGGCGGAGGCGGAGCCCAGGACCCTGGGCCGTCAGGTCCAGGCCTTCATCGACGGGCATTTCAGCGAGCCCCTGACCCTCCAGGACATGGGGCGGGCCCTCCACGTCAGCCACTACTACCTCTCCCACGCCTTCAAGGAGGCCAGCGGGTACTCACCCACCCAATACCTCCTCCGCCGCCGGATCGGAGAGGCCCAGAACCTGCTGATTTCCACGGACCTGCCCATGGCGAAGATCGCGGAACAGGTGGGCTTCGAGACCCAGAATTACTTCAACCTTCAATTCTCCAAGCACGTGGGGATGCCGCCGGGGAAGTTCCGGGAGTCCTTCGTGGGGAAGAAAAAACCTTGAAACAAGGCCGGACAGGAATGCTGTCCGGCCGTTTCCGTTATTTGCTCAGGAAATAGAGCCCGACGAGGCAGATGACCGCGCCCAGGACCTTGCCGGGGGTGACGGCCTCCTGGTACAGGAGGGCCCCCACCACCAGCAGTGCCAGGGAGAGGAAGGCGCTCTGCACGATGGAGGCCGTGCTCACCGGCCAGCCGGCCTTGTAGGCGTAGAGAAAGCCCGCCTCCAGGCCCACCACGGAGATTCCCAGCAACAGGGGGGCCGCGTTGAGCTTGGCGTACTCCCGGAACAGGCTGCCCCCCGGGTTCAGGACAAAGAACATCACCGCCGAGCAGGCCGCCCCCACCAGATAGGTCACGGTCAGGGAGGCCATGGCGTCCATCTCACTGGGGACGGACTTGGCGCAGATTTGATAGAAAATGTTGGATATGACCACCAGGGCAATGGGCCAGATATAAGACATCATGGTTCCTCCTGAAAAAGCAGCCAGGCTTTTCAGCCTGACTGCCGGTAGGTGCTCACCCGTATTATGCAACATCATGATAGCACGGCGGGGCCGGCCTGTCAAGCGGCCTTGGAGCGCGGGAGCGTCCGATGCGCATTTTGCAGGCGCAGGAGCGGATGCACAGGTCCGCCCCTGCCGGATAGCTTCTTCGAAGGGAGGGCTTCCTAGAGCAGCCCCCCAAAATAAAGAGAAACGTTCAGCGGTCCCGGAATCGCAGGGGCGCGTTGTCGTCCTGGACGGGCGTCAGCCCGCCTGCGTTCTCCGCCTTGCCCTGCGCTCCCTGCACTCGCTTCCTTTTTTCTCATGATTTCTGGGAACTGCTTTAGAGCGCCATGGTCTCCCACTTGTGCCCGTGGAAGCGGGGGAGGAAGAAGGCGATGCGGAGGAACCAGTCGGTAAACATGGCCATCCAGATGCCCACCACGCCGAAGCCCAGGAACCGCCCCAGGAGAATGCCGAAGCCCACCCGCATGGTCCACATGGAGACGGAGGAGACCACCATGGTGAACCGGGTGTCTCCCGCGGCCCGGAGGGCCTGGGGCAGGGTGAAGGACAACGGCCAGATCAGCATGCCCATAAAGCCGTGCATCCAGACGATCTGCCGGGCGTAGTGCTCCGCCTCCGCCGAGACGTTGTACAGCCGGAGGATCAGGGGCATGGAGAGATACACCAGCAGGATGCAGAGATCCATGGAAATGTAGGCCGCCTTCAGCAGCTTCTTCGTATAGAACCGGGCCTTGCCGTAGTCTCCGGCGCCCACGCACTGGGACACCACCGTTACGATGCCCAGGCCCAGGGCGTTGCCCGCCACGCACTGGAAGGTGGCAAAGGTGTTGCCGATGGCGTTGGCCGCCACGGAGGCGGTGCCCAGGACGGAGACCGTGGAGAGGAGCAGGATTTTTCCAAGCTGGAACATGCTGCTCTCCAGCCCGTTGGTCACGCCGAAGCGGAGGATGTTCTTCACAATGTAGCGGTCGTGCCGGAGGCTCAGCTTCTCCGCCCGGAGGGGAAGGCCCGGCCGCCGGAGCAGGACCAGCATGGCCCCCGCCGCGAAGACCCGGGAGACCACCGTGGGAATGGCCACGCCCTCCACACCCATGTGAAGGCCGAAGAGCAAAAGGGCGTTCCCCGCGGCGTTGATGACGTTCATCACCAGGGAGACCCACATGGAAATTTTGGAATTTCCCATCACCCGGAAGAGGGCCGCCCCGGCGCTGTAGACCGCCAGGAAGGGGACGGAGGATTCCACAATCAGATAATAGGTGTTGGCGTAGGCCGCCACGTCCGGCTCCACCTGACCGAAGACCACGTTCAGCACAAAGCCCTGGCCCAGATAGAAGAGGGCCATGATCACCAGGGAGGCCTCGGCCATGAAGAGGAGCAGCTGTTCCCCAGCGTGACCGGCCTTGTCCTGCTCCCGGCGGCCCAGATACTGCCCGGCGATGGCCGCGCCGCCGGTGGCCAGGGCGGCGAAGGCGTTCACCAGTAGAACGTTCACGGTGTCCACCAGGGATACGGCGGAGATGGCCGCCTCTCCCACCTGGGAGACCATGACGGAGTCCAGCAGGCCCACGGTGATGGCCAGCAGCTGCTCAATGACCAAGGGCACGACAAGCCGCCGGAGGTCCCGGCTGGTAAAGTCGATTTGAATTGGTTTGGGTTCCATAGGTTCTCCTTGCTGAAATCATCGAAATTCCCGGGGGTTCATGTGGAAAGTGCTGCGGAAGGCCCGGAGGAAGGTGGAGTACTCGGAAAAGCCCACCTGCTCAGCCGCCTTCATCACCGGCGTCCCCGCCCGGATCAGCTCCCCCGCCCGGAGGAGGCGCTTCTGGCTGATATACTGATGAATGGTGTAGCCGGTGACGGCCTTGAAGCGGTGCATCAAATAGTACCGGCTGAGATAGAACCGCCCCGCCAGAGCGCTGACCGTCAGATCTGCTTCCAGATTGGCGGCGATGTAGCGGAGGATCTCCTCGATCTTGGGGTCCACCCGGTAGCTGTCCCGCTGCTCCTGGGCGGTGCGGTCCCGGAGCAGGTCCCGGTTCACGTCGATGAGGAGCTGCTGGCAGAGGGTGTCCGCCATGCGCCCCGCGCCGAACTCCGCGGAGTGGAGGGCCGCCTCCAGCCGCTGGACAGCCCCCATGTACTGGAGCCGCCGCTCCGCGTCCGCCCGCAGCAGGTGGAAGCCCCGGCGGCGGGCGGCCTCAAAGCAGGCGTCCAGGGCTTCGCCGGGGTCGCTCCGGGCGGCCAGCCAGTCCCGGCCCAGCCAGATGACCACCCGCTCATAGGGCTCCGAGGGGTCGATGATGGGCCGGTGAATCAGGTTGTGCTGGATCAGCAGAACGTCCCAGGGCTGGAGGAAGTAGGTGACGCCCTCCACCAGATAGGCCACCTTCCCTCCCAGGAGGAGGATGAGCTTGTCGAACTCGTGATAGTGGTAGTCCACCTTCTGGGCCCGGCTGTCCTTGAGGTGGAAGAGGCGGAAGCCCTCGTTGAGGTAGCCCCGCTTGCTGGCGGTCTCTCCGATGAGCATGGCGGCTTCCTCCTTTCCCGGTTTGTGATCTCTATCCTAGCGCACTTTTTGCCCTCCCGCAACCTGAATAACCAACAAACCTGGAAAAAGATTTTCCGCATCTTTGGCGGAAGCGGCAAAAACCGGGGCCTCGGAAACGGAAAATTTGGGCACACGGGTTTCTTGAAATTTGCTATAGTTATGTGTAAGATAGTCAGGCACAGCAACGAAGGCAAGACCCGCTTTTCGGGACCTGCTTCCCGATACGGTATGAGGTGAATGTATGAACGCTTATGTAGTCGCAGACCAGCGCTGGGCCTTTGGCCGGAACGGGGGACTGCTCTTCTCCCTGCCCGCGGACCTGGACCGTTTTCACGCCCTGACCCGGAACGGCACCGTCATCATGGGTCCGGAACGGCTGGCGTTTTTCACGGGCGGGTCCCCCCTGCCCCAGAGGCGAAACATTGTCGTCACACGGGACCCCTCCGTTCTGCCGGAGGGGGCGGAGGGGGTTTCCTCTCCGGAGAAGGCCCTGGCCCTGGCCGGGGGGCCGGAGGCGGAAAACCTGTGGATCATCGGCGGCGGCAGCATTTACGCCGCCCTGCTCTCCCGGTGCCGCCGGGTGTACCTCACCCGGGTGGAGACCAAGGTGAAGGAGTCGGATACCTTCTTCCCCAATCTGGATAAGCTGCCCAACTGGGAAGTGGCCGGCCAGGGGGAGCCCATGGAGGAGGACGGCCTGAAGTTCCGCTTTTTCGAGTACGTCAACACGAAGCTGGTAAACTGAGGGGACAGGGCGGACCCAGATGCCCGGGGCAAGGCGCGTCTGCCGCAGGGGCGGAAGGAGACAAGCTCCCTTTGCCGGGGGACAAGGGGGGATCGGTTCCGGTCCTTCCCCGCCAAGGCGGGCGCATCTTCAGCGGCCCGGAGGCACGGCAGCCCGGATGGGGAAGCCGTCCGCCCGGGAAATCGCGTCGGGACTTTGGGGGTTCCCCAAGGTCCCTTGTTTTTCCCGCCCCATGGGCTTGCGGAACAGGCGGCCGGTCGGAGGGAGGAGCCCGGAACCGGCTCTGCCCGCAAAGGCCCGTGAAGGAGAAACGGCCGGACAACCGATGGTTGTCCGGCCGTAAAATTCTGCGCAGTCCGCCGCCGGAGGTCCTGGCGGGGCCCTTCTGGAAGCGCGGCCTTATCCCAGCCAGCCGAAGAGCCCCCGGGGCTCCTCTCCGCCCTCCAGCAGGATGCCGGCGGCCTCCAGCATTTGCGCCGCGTCGGCCCGGGTCACGGCCTGCTCCATGGACTGGCTGCCGAAGCTCCCGGCGGACAGGACGCTGACTGCCTCCATGTTGCCCACGGCCTGGGCCGCCCAGGAGGGAGCCGCGCCCCGGTCCGCGTACCAGACCTCCAAATCCACGTCCCCCAGATCCAGTACCCGGTCCAGGATGGTGGCAGCCTCGTTGAAGGTGACGGTTTCATCCCCCCGGAAGGCCACGCCCTCAGCGGTGGAGCTGCCCCGGATGACGCCGTCCGCCGCGCCGGCGGCGGCATAGGCCTTTGCCCAGGTGGGGATGCTCCCGTCGTCACAAAAGCCCGTCATGGTGACGCCCGTCACCTTCCGGCCCGCCGTTTCCAGGGCCATGGCCAGAAACTCACTGCGGCTCACGGGCTGGTCCGGCTGGAAGTAGTAAAAGTCCCCGATTTTTCCGCCGGTGAAGATGCCCTTTTCCGCCAGAGTCTGGGCGGCCCGGGCGGCGGGACAGCCCTCCACGTCGGCGTAGGCCACGCCGGAGCGGGTTTTGTCAATGGTTACGCTGACCTTGGCGGGAGCCGAGGCGTGGCCCTGGCTGTCCGTGGCGGTGTAGGTGAAGCGGTCGGAGCCGGTGATGCCCTCGTCCGGCGTGTAGGTGAAGCTGTCTCCCTCAATGACCACGGTGCCCTTCCGGGGCTCGTCCACCAGGGCGAAGGTCATCTCGTCTCCCTCCGGGTCCGAGGCCAGGAACTGGCCCTGGCCGGGGATGTCCCGGTAGGTCCGGATCTCCAGGTCCCAGACCTGGGGCGCGCCTTCCGGGGGCGTGTCGCCGGCCTTTTTGCCGAACAGCGCCGAGGCGCTGCCCGTCAGCAGCACCGCCGCCAGGGCCAGCAGGGCGGCGGCTCTTGTCAGATGGTGTTTCATAGGAAATCATCCTCCTGTATGAATTGGTACGGGAGTAGTGTTTTCCCATTCCTTGAAATTATGCGAAAAACCGCCGCCCCGGAAAATCGGGGCGGCGGAGGCGCTCAAGGGACGGACGGCCCGGCGAGGGCCCGCAGGGTTTGGAGATCCTGTTCGATTAGCGGCCGCATCGTGTCCTTGTACCGGGACAGGTCCAGGCCCTCCAGCCTGGAGAGAATCTCCCCGGCCAGCTCCGCCCTCCGGCGGAGGACGTTTTGAAGCGCCGACAGACACTGGCGGACCGCCGCAGGCTTGGCGGCATAGAGTGCGGCAAAAAGTGCGTCCAGGCTTCCCAGGAGTTTGCCTTCCGTGTCCCAGCGCGCTTGCGCACAGGCCAGGCGGAAGCCCCGGACTTGGACGAAGGAGCGTTTGCTTGTTAAAAGGCCGATGAAATCCTCAAAGCAGCCGTACAGCTCGCCGGATTCGGCGGAGCGCTGTTCCAGCAGGAGGAGCAGCTGGTAAGCCTCCTGGTTGTTCTTGCTTTGGAGCCCGTCGATGATGTTCATGGATAAGACCTCTCTTTCACCGCAGGGGCGACCTCGCCACCCTCCGCATCTCCGGAGAGCGCTTCTTGATGCCGGACACTACCCCCATGGCCATGTACAGCGTGACCACGGAGGACCCGCCGTAGCTGAAAAAGGGCAGGGTGATGCCGATGGTGGGCATGACGAACAGGCACATGCCGATGTTGATGACGGTCTGGAAAATCAGAATCGAGGCCATGCCCACGCAGACGTAGCGGTAAAAGGGGGTCCGGGCCTTCCGAGCGACCAGGAGGATGCGGAAAATAATCGCCAGCAGCAGCGCCATAATGGCCAGACAGCCGAAGAGGCCCAGCTCCTCCCCGGTGACGGCGAAAATCAGGTCTGTCTGTTTGGCCGGAAGCGACCAGCTGCTGCTCTGGGTCAGGCTGCCGTTCAGGTAGCCCTGCCCATAGAGCCCGCCGGAGCCGATGGCCAGCAGGCTCCGGGTCTGCTGCCAGCCCACCCCCTGGGGATCAAAGCTATGATCAAACAAGACGATGAACCGGTTCAGCATATACATCATATCCTTCGGAACCAGCTCCAGTAGCAACACGGCGGCCACAGCCCCGCCGACTCCGGCAAACAGCAGAAAGAACCACCGCAGGGCAAAGCCCGCCACAAAGGCCATGCAGAGAAAAATAAACACAAAGACCAAGCCGTTGCCCATGTCGTGGGAGACCAGGAAGTACAGCCCGCAGAGGCCGAAGGTGTGGGCAGCGACGAAGGCGGCGGAGGAGAAGGATTTCAAGTCCTCCTTTTCCTCCCAGAGCCACTCAATCTGCTTGGCCAGCAGCAGGACGAAGGAGATCTTCACCACCTCGGCGGGGCCGATCTGAAAGGGAATCAGGGGAAATTTCAGCCAGGCCCGGTTTCCGGTGTTGCCCGCGACGCCAAAGGGTGTCCGCAGCAGGAGGATAAACCCCACGTTAAAGGCCAGGATCCACTTCCATTTCCGGGTGATGGATTCCAGGTCCAGCATGGAGAAGAAAATATACACGCAGACGCCCAGGGCCAGGGCGGTGCACTGAATAATCATTCGCCGGAGCCCCGTGTCGGAGTTCATATACCGGGTGGCGCTGAACACCAGGACGATGCCGTACAGGGTGGCGGTGGTGCAAAGGCCCAGCAGCACCAGATCCGCCTGCTGGATGAAGTCGATGAGGGTGTCTTTCAATCGGTTCAGCATAGTTCGCTCCTTGAAACGTGGGCTTGTACAAAAACAAGTTATTTTACCACAGATCAAAAAATCTGTAAACGCCGGAAAATTTCTTTTTACACTTTATTTAATTTGTGGTATACTGAATCGACTATAGAATCAGGAAAGGAGACCCGCCCATGGACTACATCTCTCACAGCGAGGCGGAGACCGAGGACCTGGGCCGCCGTCTGGCCGCCGCCCTGTCCCCCGGGGCCGTGGTGGCCTGCCGGGGAGGACTGGGAATGGGGAAGACCGCCTTTACCCGGGGTCTTGCCCAGGGGCTGGGTTATGAGGGCCGGGTGACGAGTCCCACCTTCACCATTGTCAACGAGTACGAGGGCCGGGGACTGCCCCTGTTCCATTTCGACATGTACCGCCTGGAGGGAGCCGGGGACCTCTTCGACATCGGCTGGGAGGACTACCTGGACCGGGGGGGCGTCTGCGCCGTGGAGTGGAGCGAACGGGTGGAGGAGGCCCTGCCGGAGGACGCGGTGGCCGTGTCCATTGCCCGCTGCCCGGAGAATGAAAACTGGCGGGTGATCACAGTGGAAGGAGTGGGGCCGGTATGAGGATCCTAGCCCTGGAGACCGCCGCCAAGGCCGTCTCCGCCGCCATGACGGAGAACGGGAAGGTCCTGGCCTCCGCCTATCAGGACACGGGACTGACCCACAGTCGGACCCTGATGCCCCTGGTGGAGCTCCTTTTCCGGAATACCGGCCTGACCGCCGGGGACCTGGACGCGGTGGCCGTCTCCGCGGGGCCGGGGTCCTTTACCGGGGTCCGCATCGGCGTCTCTGCCGCCAAGGGACTGGCCTGGGCGGCGGACAAGCCCTGCGCGGCGGTGTCCACCCTGGCGGCCCTGGCCCGAAACGTCTCGTTTTTGGACGGGCTGGTGGTTTGTGCCATGGACGCCCGGCGGCAGCAGGTTTACAACGCCATCTTTGAGGCCCGGGACGGATGCCTCACCCGCCGGACGGAGGACCGGGCCATCGCCCTGGCGGAGCTGGCGGAGGAGCTGCGAGGCGACCCCCGGCCCAAGACCGTCCTGGGGGACGGGGGGCGGATGTGCTATGATTTCTTGACGGCGGCGGGAATTGCCTGCCGTCTGGCCCCGGCCCATCTGGTGAAGGAAAACGCCGTGAGCGTTGCCCTGGAGGCGGAGTCCATTGCCCGGGCGGGGGGACTGGTGACGGCTCAGGAGCTGGCGCCGGTGTACCTCCGGCCGCCTCAGGCGGAGCGGCTGCGGCGGGAGAAGCAGGGCGGCTGAATCGGGTTTGCTTTGGACCATTCAAATCAAAAAAGGAGATTTTTATGAACGGAAAAGTACACGTTATGGATCATCCCCTGGTGGCGCACAAGCTGACCATCCTCCGGGACAAGAACACCAGCGTCAAAGACTTCCGGGAGCTGGTGTCCGAAATCGGCATGCTCATCACCTACGAGGCCACCCGGGACCTGCCTCTGACCACCTGCGAGGTGGAGACCCCCATCTGCAAAACCACCGCCCCCATGCTCAAGGGCAAGAAATTTGCCGTGGTGCCCATCCTCCGGGCGGGGCTGGGGCTGGTGGACGGCGTTTTGCGGATGGTGCCCAGTGCCCGGGTGGGGCACATCGGCCTCTACCGGAACGAGGAGACCCTGGAGCCGGTGAAGTACTTCTGCAAGATGCCCAAGGACGTGGCGGAGCGGGATGTGCTGATTGTGGACCCCATGCTGGCCACCGGCGGCAGCGCCGAGGCGGCCATCGGCTTCATGAAGGAATACGGCTGCACCACCATCAAGCTGATGGTCCTCCTGGCCGCGCCGGAGGGCATCGCCCGCATCCAGAAGAGCCACCCGGACGTGGACATCTACTGCGGCGCGGTGGATGAAAAGCTGAACGAGAGCGGCTACATCGTCCCCGGCCTGGGGGATGCGGGAGACCGGATCTTCGGAACGAAATAAGAGACAAGCCCTCCGGCGGATACGCCGGAGGGCTGTTGTTTTCCGATTTGCGCAAGCGGTTCGATTACAGCACCTTGCTGAGAAAATCCTTTAATCTGGGATGCTGGGGGTTCCCGAAGAGCTCCGCCGGGGCGTTCTCCTCCAGCACCTTCCCGTCGGCCATGAACAGCACCCGGCTGCCCACCTCCCGGGCAAAGCCCATCTCGTGGGTGACCACCACCATGGTCATGCCCTCCTGGGCCAGCTCCTTCATCACGTCCAGCACCTCGCCCACCATCTCCGGGTCCAGGGCGGAGGTGGGCTCGTCAAACAGCATCAGCTGGGGCTTCATGGCCAGAGCCCGGACAATGGCCACCCGCTGCTTCTGCCCGCCGGAGAGCTGGCTGGGATAGGCGTCGGCCTTGTCCGTCAGGTCCACCCGCTGGAGCAGGGTCCCGGCCAGCTCGTCGGCCTCCTCCTGCTTCATCAGGCCCGTGCGCACCGGGGCCAGGGTGATGTTCCTCCGGATGGTCATGTTGGGGAAGAGGTTGAAGTGCTGGAACACCATGCCCATCTGCTGGCGCACCTGATCAATTTTCACCTTGGGATCCGTGATGACGGTGCCCTGGAAGGTGATGGTTCCCGCGCTGGGGGTCTCCAGCAGGTTCAAACACCGCAGGAAGGTGGACTTGCCGGAGCCGGAGGGTCCGATGACCACCACCTTTTCCCCGGGGTGAATGTGCTGGGAGATGTCGTCCAGCACCAGATGGTCCCCGAAGGACTTGGAGAGGTTCTTAACGTCGATCACTTTCCCGCAGCCTCCTTTCAAGCCGTCCCTGAAGCCAGGTGAAGATGATGACCAGAACTAAGTACATCAGCGCAATGCCGATATACGGGGGCATGAGGTCGAAGGTTCTGCCGCCGATGGTTTGGGCATAATACACCAGCTCCATGCCGCCGATGGCCTGGACCAGGGAGGTGTCCTTGAACAGGGTGATGAACTCGTTGGCCAGGGAGGGCAGGATGTTCTTGAACGCCTGGGGAATGACGATGAAGCGCATGGTGTCCAGATAGTTCAGCCCCAGGGACCGGCCCGCCTCGGTCTGCCCGATGTCCACGCTCATCAATCCGCCCCGGACGATCTCAGCCACGTAGGCCCCGGAGTTGATGCCAAGGCCCAGCGCGCCCACCATCGTGTGGTTCCGGCTGGTCTTGAAGATGACAAACCCCCAGATCAGCAGCTGGACCATCATGGGCGTGCCCCGGATGACCGTGGTGTAGACCTTGCACAGGAAGTTGAGCAGCGCCAGAACGGGGTTGTGCTGGCCCAGGCGCTGCTGGTCGTGAGCCGTGCGGATCACCGCCACCACCAGTCCCAGGAGAATGCCCAGAATCAGGGCCATGACGGTCAGTTCCAGGGTGGAGGCGACGCCCTGGAGATAGAGCTTCCAGCGGTCTCCCTCCAGAAAGGCGGTGTAAAACCGCTCCGGGAGCGTAGCTTTCATGGGGGTGTCTCCTTTCGGTTTTATGGATCACATGTGGGAAAAGGGCGGTCCCGAAAGACCGCCCTTGCCGGAGTGTTTACTCAGCGGTGATATACTTGTCCACAATGTCCTGGAAGGTTCCGTCGGCCTTCAGCTCCGCCATGGCGGCGTTCACCGCGTCCAGCAGGGCGGAATTGCCCTTGGCAAAGCCGATGGCGTAGTCCTCCACGGCGAACTCGGTATCCAGGATTTTCAGGCCGTCGTTGGCGGTCACAAAGCTCTTGGCGGGTTCGTTGTCGATGACCACCGCATCCACCTGTCCGTTCACCAGGGCCTGGACGGCCAGAGCACCGGTCTCATAGGCGGTGACGTGGTCCTCTCCATAGCCGCCGTTCTCCGGGTCGTCGGAGCAGTAGATATAGCCGGTGGTGGCCTTCTGGCAGCCGATCATCTGGGCGTTTGCCAAGTCGTCCAAAGTGGCGATGGGGGAGTCCTCCTTGACGATGACCACCTGCACGCCGGTGGCGTAGCTGTCGGAGAAGTCCATGACCGCCAGCCGCTCCTCGTTGACGGTGACGCCGGCCATGACCATGTCGCTCTGGCCGTTCTGGGCGGCCAGCAGGGCCGCGTCAAAGCCCATGTCGTCCACCACCAGCTCCAGGCCCAGCTTGTCCGCGATGGCCTGGGCCACCTCCACGTCGATGCCCTCGAAGTCACCGGCGTCGGTGGTCATCTCATAGGGAGGGAAGGCGGCGTTGGTGGACATGTGGAGCTTGCCCTCTTCCACGGTGGTGAAGGCGGGGGCGTCCGTTCCGGCGTCTTCGCTGCCGGTATCGGCGGGGGCGGAGGTGTCGGCGGGAGCGGAGTCTCCGGAATTGTCGGCGGGCTTGTCCCCGCCGCCGCAGGCGGCCAGGCTCAGAACCATGGCCAGGGTCAAAAGCAGAGTCAGCATCTTCTTCATGATACCATCATCCTTTTCATCCAAAAAGTCTTTGCCCGGCGGACCGGGCGCCGGGAGGCGTTCTCCCCCCGGAACTGTGGCTACCTTAGCACGGACCGGCGAATCTGTCAATACTTTTTCAGAATCCATGCATATTTATTTGGCGCATTTCTCCAGAATTGCCGAAAAACTCCTGACTCTTCCGGCTCCTTTGTGCACTTTTCAGACGCAGTGCCGGATAAGGTGTGAATATTAGGATGAATATTCACTCTGCTGCGGGGGCGGCTCCGGTTCTCCGGCATTTTGCCCACCGGAGAGGGGGATTTCCCGGCCAGTTTCCCCGATTCCGACAGTTGCGGAGCGACCGAAAATATGTTACCATGCAGGGAGGACAAATGACCGCAATGGGCGGACGGAATCTCCGCCGGAGAGGCGGTGCATAGGGAGGGCGCGATGGCAAAGGCGATCAAATACTACATTGTGGCGGCGGATGCGCTGCCGGAGATTTTCGTCAAGGTGGCGGAGGCCAAGCGGATGATGCAGACCGGCGAGGCGGACACCGTAGGGGCCGCCACAAAGCTGGCGGGCATCAGCCGCAGCGCCTTCTATAAATACAAGGATTCCGTCCGGCCCTTCAACGACATGAAGGCGGAACACATCATCACCTTTTACGCCATGCTCAAGGACGTGGCGGGGGTGCTTTCCGGCGTGCTGGCGGTCTTCGCCGCCTCCGGGGCCAACATTCTGACCATCAACCAGAGCATCCCCACCAACGGCTGTGCGGCCGTGACCATCTCCGCGGAGACCAGCGGCCTTTCGGAGTCCCTGGAGCAGCTGATGGGGGACGCGTCCGCGCTGGAGGGCGTATTGAAGTTTGAGATTCTGGCTGGATAGAGAGAGGGTTTCGAAATGATACAGATTGCGATACTGGGGCTGGGCACCGTGGGCACGGGCGTTGCCAAGGTGGCGGCGGAAAACGCCCGGCAGATTGAGCGGAAGCTGGGGGAGCCCTTGCAGGTGAAGCGGGTGCTGGTCCGGCATTTCAAGGACGGGCCTTACCGGCAGCTGATGACGGACGACTTCAAAAAGATTGAGGAGGACGAGGACATCCGGGTGGTGGTGGAGACCATCGGCGGGGTGGAGGCGGCCTACGAGTACACGAAGCGGGCCCTGGAGGCCGGAAAGCACGTCGTTACCGCCAACAAGCAGCTGGTGGCGGAGCGGGGCTGCGAGCTGCTGGCCCTGGCCAGACGGAAGAACGTCAGCTACCTCTTCGAGGCCAGCGTGGGCGGCGGCATCCCGGTGCTCCACCCCCTGACCCAGTGCATGGCGGCCAACCGCATCGACGAGGTTTACGGAATTTTGAATGGGACCACCAACTACATCCTCACACGGATGGTCCGCACCGGGGCCTTTTTCTCCGATGCTCTCCGGGAGGCCCAGGCCAAGGGCTACGCCGAGGCGGACCCCACCGCCGACGTGGAGGGCATTGACGCCGGGCGGAAAATCTGCATCCTGGGGGATCTGGCCTTCGGCAGCCAGATCGACCCGGAGCGGGTGCCCATGGAGGGCATCAGCAAGCTGAGCCTCCGGGATGTGAAGATCGCCCAGCGGGCGGGCTACCGGGTCAAGCTGCTGGGCCGGGCGGTGCGCCTCCCCGGCGGCGGGCGGACGGCCTACGTGGCCCCCCATCTGATTCCCGAGGACAACCCCATGGCCAACGTGGAGGACGTGTTCAACGCGGTGATGGTCCGGGGCAACGCCACGGGGGAAGTGATGTTCTACGGCAAGGGCGCCGGGGAGCTGCCCACCGCCTCCGCCTGCGTGGCGGACGTGATGGAGTGCCTTCAGCAAAGCCCCAAGCGGGAGGAGATCGGCTGGTCGGCGGACCCGGCGGGCTTCCAGGAGCCCGGGACCCTGAAGACCCGGCACTACTTCCGCATTGAGGGCAGCCTCACTGATGCGGCCCTGGCCTTCGGACAGGTGGAGGTCCTCAGCGAGGACGGGGAGACCGCCTTTTTGACGGAGTCTCTCAGCGGGACCGAGGCGGCCCGGCAGTCCCGCTCTTTGAATGTATTGTCCTGTATGCGGGTGCTGGACGGCTGACCCGGCGCGCCGCCCACCGCATATAATAGAGCGGGGGAGAGCGTCCTCCTCCGTCCAACCTGATTTCAAGCGGAAAAGGAAGATAGACTCATGAGTTTGATTGTTCAGAAATTCGGCGGCAGCTCCGTGAGGGACGCGGAACGCATCCTGAATGTCGCCCGAATCATCGCGGAGACCTATGTCAAGGGCAGCGACGTGATTGTAGTCCTGTCCGCCCAGGGGGACACCACCGACGACCTGATTGAAAAGGCCCGGGAGGTCAACCCCAGCGCCTCCAAGCGGGAGCTGGATATGCTCCTGTCCGCGGGGGAGCAGATTTCCGTGGCCCTCTGCGCCATGGCCCTGGAGGCCATGGGCCTGCCCTGCGTGTCCCTGGCGGCCTGGCAGGTGGGCATTCAGTCCACCACCGTCCACGCCGACGCCCGCATCAAGCGCATCGACTCCGAGCGCATCCAGGCGGAGCTGGACCAGCGCCGCATCGTCATCGTCACGGGCTTCCAGGGCGTGGACCGCAACGGCGACGTCACCACCCTGGGCCGGGGAGGCTCCGACACCAGCGCCGTGGCTCTGGCGGCGGCCTTCCGGGCGGACCTGTGCCAGATTTACACCGACGTGGACGGCGTGTATACGGCGGACCCCCGTCTGGTCCCCACGGCCCGGAAGCTGGAGGAGATTACTTACGACGAGATGCTGGAGCTGGCATCTCAGGGGGCCCAGGTGCTCCACAACCGCAGCGTGGAGCTGGCCAAGAAGTTCCGGGTGAATTTGGAAGTGGTGTCGAGCCTGGAGCGGAAGCCCGGCACGAAAATCAAGGAGGTTACAAAAGTGGAAAAGACCAACATCGCCGGAGTGGCCAAGGATACCAGCATTGCCCGGGTGGCCCTGGTGGGCCTCCAGCACAATCCCGGCGTCGCCTTCCAGGTCTTTGACCTGCTGAGCAAGCACAACATCAATGTGGACGTGATTCTCCAATCCATCGGCCGGGAGGACACCAAGGACATCACCTTCACCATCCATCGGAAGGACCAGCAGGAGGTGGAGGCCATCCTCAACGAGCACAAGGAGGCCCTGCGCTTCGACCACATTGAGGCGGACGACCGGATTGGAAAGGTATCCATCGTGGGCGTGGGCCTGATGAGCAACTGCGGCGTGGCCGCCAAAATGTTCGAGGCCCTCTACGAGGCGGGCATCAACATCCAGATGATCAACACCTCCGAGATCCGCGTCTCCGTCCTGCTGGACGAGACGGACGTGAGCCGGGCGGTGCGGGCCATTCACGACAAGTTCTTTGACGAGCTGTAAATCTGCGTCCGGCGGGGGGAATCCGGTTCCCCTCGCCGGAGGCCGTTTCTGAAAATAAAGGAGGAGCAACCATGAACGCCATCGTCACCGTCCTGGGGCAGGACCGGGTGGGCATCATTGCCGCCGTCTGCAACCGTCTGGCAAACTACAACGTCAACATTCTGGACATCTCCCAGACCATCCTCCAGGGGGCCTTCACCATGGTCATGGCCGTGGATGTGGGCCAGTCCACCGCCAGCTTCGGCGAGCTGGGGAAGGGCCTGAACGACCTGGGAGCGGAGATGGGCCTCTCCATCCGCATCCAGCGGGAGGAGATTTTCAATGCCATGCACAGTATTTAAGGAGGGGGCCTCATGCTGAATCAGAAGGAGATTCTCTCCACCATTGAAATGATAGACCAGCAGCATCTGGACATCCGCACCATCACCATGGGCATCTCCCTGCTCTCCTGCTGCGACCCGGACCCGGAACGGGCCTGCGGGAAGATCTATGAGAAAATCTGCCGCTGCGCCGAGCGTCTGGTGAAAACCGGCCAGGACATCGAGGACGAGTTCGGCATCCCCATTGTGAATAAGCGCATCTCCGTCACCCCCATGGCCCTGGTGGCCGGGGCCAGCGAGACGGAGGATTACGTCCCCTTCGCCCTGGCCCTGGACCGGGCGGCCCGGAGCTGCGGCGTGAACTTCATCGGCGGCTACTCCGCCCTGGTCCAGAAGGGGATGACCCAGGCGGACGAGCGCCTCATCCTCTCCATTCCGGAGGCTCTGGCCCGGACGGAGCTGGTGTGCTCCTCCGTCAACGTGGGCTCCACCCGGGCGGGCATCAACATGGACGCCGCGGCCCTCATGGGCCGGATCGTCAAGGAGACCGCCGCCCGCACGGCGGACCGGGACGGCCTGGGCTGCGCCAAGCTGGTGGTGTTCTGCAACGCCGTGGAGGACAACCCCTTCATGGCCGGGGCCTTCCACGGCGCCGGGGAGGCGGAAAAGGTCATCAACGTGGGCGTTTCCGGGCCGGGCGTAGTCTGCCACGCCCTCCAGGCCGTCAAGGGCCAGCCTCTGGACGTGGCGGCGGAAACCATCAAGAAAACCGCCTTCCGCGTGACCCGCATGGGCCAGCTGGTGGCCCAGGAGGCCAGCCGGCGGCTGGGGGTTCCCTTCGGCATCGTGGATCTGAGCCTGGCCCCCACCCCCGCCGTCGGGGACAGCGTGGCCCGGATTCTGGAGGAGCTGGGTCTGGAGGTCTGCGGGACCCACGGCACCACGGCGGCCCTGGCCATGCTGAACGACGCGGTGAAAAAGGGAGGCGTCATGGCCTCCTCCAGCGTGGGGGGCCTCTCCGGGGCCTTCATCCCCGTCAGCGAGGACGAGGGCATGATCGCCGCCGCCCGCTCCGGGACGCTGTGCCTGGATAAGCTGGAGGCCATGACATGCGTGTGCTCCGTGGGCCTGGACATGATTGCTGTTCCCGGGGACACCCCGGCGGAGACCATCGCGGCGATCATTGCCGACGAGGCGGCCATCGGAATGGTGAACAACAAAACCACCGCCGTGCGCATCCTCCCCGCCCCGGGGAAGGATGTGGGGGGCACCATTGAGATGGGGGGGCTGCTGGGCAGCGCCCCGGTGATGCCGGTCCACCGGGAGTCCTCCGCCGCCTTCATCGCCCGGGGCGGACGGATTCCCGCGCCGCTGCACAGCCTGCGGAACTGAACGGCTGAACAAGCAAAGGACCGCCCGTCAGGGCGGTCCTTTTTACTCCTCTTTCAGGCAGCTTTCAATCATGGAAATCACCACATTGTTGAAGCTGGTGCTATTTTTCGAGGCAATTTCCTCTATGTGGTCGGCGAGGCTGCGCTTGATGTAGAGGGTTTTATAAATAGATTCTTCTTTAGCGGGAAGCTGCCGCAATTCAAATTTCATCTTCTCACCCCAATGGATATTATATAACTGCAATACCTCAATAGAATAACGCAGAAATTTCTCATATAGAAATCTAGTGTATAATTCTGGTGTATCGCTGGAGCGCATGAAAGAGTAAAGTAAAGGTTATTACTGGGGGTGAAAAAATGCGTCTCAATCAAGAAAACCTGGACCATATGGCCTGGCAGGATTACCGCGCTCTTGAGGACCGCATGTGCGCCTGGGCCGTAGCGGCGTTGGCGGAGCTGCAAAGCGCGGAAAAGCCCCGTCAAATCATCATCGACCTTCTGGGCTGGGCGAGGGGAGAGTTTCACCGCCGCCGCCGCTACATGAAGCAGGAGGAACCGGAAACGGAGCGGCAGGCTGGTGAGGTCCTGCGGGCGCTGGTGGAAAAGTCGCTGGAAATAAAAGAAACGCGGGAGCAGTGACGCTCCCGCGTTTTCATGTTTCCGCGAACTTTGCCCTATCCCGGTCAATCTGCTTTTGATAGCGGTCCTGCTCGGAAAACACACAGCCGCAGTATTTCTGCATATAGAATCCCAGCTCCCGGGCCCGGCGGTTCCCCTCCCGGAAATTGGGCCGGAAGTCCCGGTACAAAAATTCTACGCCGTACTGCTCTGCATACCGCTCCGCCGCCCGGACGATACCCGCATGGTCCTGATAGAGGCTGGCCAGCAGTGTGGTGGTGAAGGCGGCAAAGCCGTGCTCCGCCGCATATTTTGCCGTTCCCTCGATCCGGTGCTCGTAGCAGTAGGCGCAGCGGCGGTCGATGTCCCCCGCCACGCGGCGGACAAAGTCCCGGAGGCCGTAGTCCTCCTGAACCCGCACCTCCAGGCCGATGGAGGGGGCGTATTCCAGCAGGCAGTCCCGCCGGGCCTGGTATTCCTTCCAGGGGTGAATGTTGGGATTGTACCAAAAAGCCGCCGGTTCGATGCCCTCGGCCCGGAGGGGGTCGATGCAGCTCAGGGAGCAGGGGGCGCAGCAGCAGTGGAGAAGAACGGTTTTCATGGTCATGCCTCGCTTCCGAATGGAATAAGATGAGTATAGCACGTCCCCGGGGAATCCGCAAGCCCGGCTGGACAGGCCATTTTTAACAGGTTCTTTACAGTTTTTCAAGGCATTGCCGATTGAAAAATGCGTCGAAAGCGTGTATGATACCATAGATGTGATATCTTGTGATTCCTGCCGGGAAAACGGGAGGTAATCGTTTGCGCAAAGGAGGAACGGGGCTTGAAGATCGGTCTTGACGTGGGGTCCACCACCATCAAATGCGTGGCGCTGGACGACGCGGACAACATCGTATACAGCACCTACGAGCGGCACTTCAGCCATATCCTGGAAAAGTCCGAGGAGCTGCTCCGCCGGGTGGCCGGGCAGTACGTCCCCGCGGGAAGGGCGGAGCTGGCTATCTCCGGCTCCGCCGGCCTGGGGCTGTCGGAGAGCGTGGGCGTGCCCTTTGTTCAGGAGGTCTTTGCCACACGGGTGGCGGCGAACCGCCTGACCCCGGGCACCGACGTGGTCATCGAGCTGGGGGGCGAGGACGCCAAGATCCTCTTCCTCACCGGCGGCATGGAGGTCCGGATGAACGGCTCCTGCGCCGGGGGCACCGGGGCCTTTATCGACCAGATGGCGACCCTCCTGAAAATGACCGCCGGAGAGATGGACGAGGCCGCCCTGGGGGCGGAGAAAACCTACACCATCGCCTCCCGCTGCGGCGTCTTCGCCAAAAGCGACGTCCAGCCCCTCATCAACCAGGGGGCCAAGGCCCGGGACATCGCCGCCAGCATCTATCAGGCGGTGGTGAACCAGACCATTGCGGGTCTGGCCCAGGGGCGGCCCATCAAGGGGCGCATCCTCTACCTGGGGGGACCGCTGACCTTCTCCAGATGCCTGCGGGAGAGCTTTGACAGGACGCTGGGCGTCACCGGGACCTGCCCGGAGAACAGCTTGCTGTTTGTGGCCCTGGGGGCGGCGTTCTACGCCGACCAGAGCTTTGACCTGAACGCGCTGGCGGACCGCCTCCGGGAGCGGGGAGGCACGGAGACCTACCGGAGCCAGCCGCCGCTGTTTGAAACGCAGGAGGAATACGAGGCCTTCCGGGCCCGCCACGCCGGGGCTGAGGTTGCCCGGGCCCCCTTCGGCCCGGATTACGCCGCCCCGGTCCATATCGGCATTGATTCCGGCTCCACCACCGTCAAGGTGGCGGTCATCGACCAGGAGGCCCGGCTGCTGTTCACGGACTACCGGCCCAATCTGGGCAATCCCGTGCCCCTGATCCGGGGCGTGCTTCAGCAGCTCTACGACCAGCACCCGGCCCTTCACGTGGCCTCCGTCACCACCACCGGCTATGGCGAGGACCTGGCGAAAAACGCCTTCCACGCCGACTGGGGCGTGGTGGAGACCGTGGCCCACTTCACCGCCGCGAGGCACTTTCTGCCCAATGTGGATTTCATCATCGACATCGGCGGACAGGATATGAAGTGCTTCAAAATCGAGGACGGAGCCATCAGCAACATCTTTTTGAACGAGGCCTGTTCCTCCGGCTGCGGCAGCTTCCTCCAGACCTTCGCTCAGGCCCTGGGCCATGACGTGAAGGAGTTCTCAAAGCTGGGCCTTTTTGCGGACCGGCCCGTGGACCTGGGGAGCCGCTGCACCGTCTTCATGAACTCCAGCGTGAAGCAGGCCCAGAAGGACGGGGCCAGCGTGGAGAACATCTCCGCGGGACTCTCCATCTCCGTGGTGAAAAACGCCATCTACAAGGTCATCCGGGCCGCCAGCCCCGAGGAGCTGGGCAGGAACGTGGTGGTCCAGGGGGGCACCTTCTACAACGAGGCCGTCCTCCGGGCCTTTGAAAAGGAGATGGGGGTGGAGGTCATCCGCCCGGACATCGCGGGGCTCATGGGGGCCTTCGGCGCGGCTCTCTACGGCCGGAGCAAGGCCGTCTCCGGTCAGGCCAGCGCCCTGCTGAACCGGGAGGCCCTGGCGAATTTCTCCCAGGAGACGGAGAGCCGCGTCTGCGGCCTGTGCGGCAACAACTGCCAGCTCACCGTCAACACCTTTGCGGGAGGGGAGACCTTCATCAGCGGCAACCGCTGCGACCGCCCCGTTACCGGCAGGGCCGACGGCGAGGAGCGGAATCTGTATGCATACAAGCGGAAGCTGCTGCTGAACTGCAAGCCCGTCCCCGGGAAGCGGGGGAAGATCGGCATTCCCCTCTGCCTGAATATGTGGGAGCTGCTGCCCTTCTGGCACGCCTTCTTCACGAAACTGGGCTTTGCCGTGTACCACAGTCCCCTCTCCAGCCGGGACCTGTACCTCCAGGGGCAGGCCACCATTCCCAGCGACACCGCCTGTTTCCCGGCCAAGCTGGCCCACGGGCACATCCGGTTCCTCTCCAGGCTGGGGCTGGACGCCGTCTTCTATCCCTGCATGACCTACAACCTGGACGAGGGCCTGGGGGATAACCACTACAACTGCCCCGTTGTGGCCTACTATCCGGAGGTCATCGCCGGGAACTGCCCGGAGATCAAGGGCACGAAATTCCTTTATGACTACGTGGGCCTCCACCGGCCCAAGGACTTTGCCAAAAAGATTTACGAGTCCCTCCGGCGGTACTTCCCGGACATTTCCAAGGCGGAGGTCCGGGAGGCCGGGGAGGCGGCCTACGCCGCCTACGCCGATCATATGGCCCAGGTCCGCCGGGAAGGGGCCCGGATTATGGAACGGGCCCGGGCCGAGGGGCGGCGCATCGTCGTCCTGGCGGGGCGGCCCTACCACGTGGACCCGGAGGTGAACCACGGCATTGACACGCTGATCACCCGTTTCGGCGCGGCGGTGGTGACGGAGGATTCCATCTCCGGTCTGGTGGACAAATTCCCCACCACGGTTTTGAACCAATGGACCTACCACTCCCGGCTCTACGCCGCCGCCAGATACTGCGCGGAGCACCGGGACTGCGATCTGGTGCAGCTGGTCAGCTTCGGCTGCGGTGTGGACTCCATCACCACCGACGAGACCCAGGCCATCCTGCAGGCCGGGGGCAAGCTGTACACGGAGCTGAAAATCGACGAGATCACCAACCTGGGCGCGGTGCGCATCCGCCTGCGGAGCCTCTTCGCCGCTTTGGATGAAAAGGAGTGAAACCACGATGGAAGCCTTGAACTATCCCAAATTTACGCCGGAGATGAAGAAGACCCACAAAATCCTCATCCCCAACATGGCCCCGGTGCAGTTCCGCATCCTGGCGGCCGTCATGGAGCAGGCGGGCTACACCTGCGAGCTGCTGGAAAACTGCGGCAGTCAGGTCAGCGAGCTGGGCCTCAAGTATGTACATAACGACACCTGCTATCCCGCCCTGTTGGTCATCGGCCAGTTCCTGGACGCCCTGGCCTCCGGGCGGTACGACCTGGACCACACCGCCCTCATCATCACCCAGACCGGCGGCGGCTGCCGGGCCTCCAACTACATCCACCTGCTGAGGAAAGCCCTGGTGAAGGCGGGCTATCCCCAGGTGCCCGTGGTGAGCCTGAACTTCTCCGGCCTGGAGAAGGACTCCGGCTTCCCCATGACCCTTCCCTTCCTGCGCAGGCTTCTGGCCGTCATCTACTACGGCGACCTGCTGGTGGCCCTCCGGGCCCAGACGGAGCCTTACGAGGTCCGCCGGGGCGACGCGGCTCGCCTGCAGGCGACGTGGCTGGACGCCATCTGCGGCTGGATTCATGAGGACAAGGGCTGGTCCAACCGGGAGATGAAGGCCGCCATGCCCGTCATTGCCCGGGAGTTCGCCGCCATTCCCGTCCGCCGGGTGCCCAAGGTGAAGGTGGGCGTGGTCGGTGAAATTTACGTCAAGTACTCCCCCCTGGGGAACAACGACCTGGAGCGGTTCCTGGCCTCCCAGGACTGCGAGGTGAACCTGCCGGGGCTGATGGGCTTTGTGCAGTACTGCGCTTACAACCCCTCGGAGACCGCCCGGCTCTACGGCGGCACCTTCCTGGAAAAGCACGTGTCCGATCTGGTGCTGGGATACATTGAGGGCATGGAGCGTGTGGTCATCCAGGTCCTGAAGGACAACGGCTATCACGCGCCCCTGCCCTTCCGGGAGCTCATCAAGCTCACCGACGGCGTCATCAGCACGGGGGACAAGATGGGAGAGGGCTGGCTCCTCACGGCGGAGATGATCGAGCTGGTCCGGGCGGGGTATGAGAACATCGTCTGCGCCCAGCCCTTCGGGTGCCTGCCCAACCACATCTGCGGAAAGGGCATGATCAACAAAATCCGGGAGCTCTATCCCCAGGCCAACATCACCCCCATTGACTACGACCCCAGCGCCACACGGGTGAACCAGGAAAACCGCATCAAGCTGATGCTGGCGGTGGCCCGGGAGCGTCTGGCGGAGCGGTCGGCGGAGTGCCCGCCGGAGCTTCCCCGCCGGGCCCCGGCGGAGCGTCCCGCCCGGGAGCGCCTGCGGAGCCGGGCGAAGGCTGTGGTGTGAAGGCCCTTGTCCTGATGGGCAGCCCCAGGAAAAACGGGAACACCGCCGCCCTGCTGTCCCCGTTTTGTGAGGAGCTGGAGGCGGCGGGCCTGGAGACGGAAACGGTCTGGCTCTATGACCGGGATATCCGCCCCTGCACGGCCTGCCGCCGCTGCCAGGAGGAGTGGAGCGGCTTCGGCTGTCCCCAGGGGGACGGCGTTCAGGAGCTGTTTGACCGCGTCCTGGAAAGCGGGCTTCTGGTCCTGGCCACGCCCATATACGCCTGGTACTGCACGCCGCCCATGAAGGCCCTGCTGGACCGGCTGGTCTACGGCATGAACAAGTTCTACGGCCGGGAGAGGGGGCCCTCTCTCTGGGCGGGGAAGTCCCTGGCCCTGCTGATGACCTGCGGCTACCGCCCGGAAAAGGGGACGGACCTCTTTGAAGAGGGCATGCGGCGCTGCTGCAGGCACTCCGGCCTGCGGTATCTGGGGAGCTGCGCGGAGCGGCACCTGAGCTATGAAACCGCCTTCATGGACGGGGAGAAAGAACGCCGGGTCCGGGCCTTTGCCCGGGAGCTGGCGGCGATGTGAACGGAAAAAAGCGGAGACGTTTCGTCTCCGCTTTTTTGGCGTGTTTTTGAAAAGCGCTCAGCCCGCCTTCCCGGCGGCGGCGATGGCCTCGTCCTCCAGGCTGTGGGTCCGCAGGCAGTTCAGCCAGACCTTGCACCCGGCGGGATTCAAGTGGATGCCGTCGAAGTTCAGATCCTTGGGCAGGAGGCCGTTCTCGTCGGTGAGGCAGGCCGCCACGTCCAGGAAGTAGCACGCCTTCTCCTCCGCCAGGGTCTGGATGACCGCATTATAGTCGGAGATGCGGGCATTGTTGACGTAGGTTTTTTTTGCCTCCTGCCTGGCGCTGACGGGGGGGAGGGACTGGAGGACGATCTTGGCCTCCGGGTGGTCCTCCCGGAGCCGGTCGATGAGCTTGGCGTACTGGTTGTAATAGGTTTCGGTTTTGCTCCAACCCAGCTCGTTGACGCCCAGCATGACGTAGACCTTGTCGCAGTCCTGGTCCGCCACCGCGTCCAGCAGGGGGACCTTCTCTCCGCTTTCAGTCTCGAAATTCTTCTTGGAAAATACAGACTCCACCGTGGCTCCCACGGCGGTGTAGAAATGCGCGGTTTTCAATCCGCTGTAGAGGGCCAGTCCCTCCGTCCGGGAGTCCCCCAGAAAAACGGCTCCATCGAAGTATGTATCCTCCACCGCCGCCGTCTCCGGCAGGGGACAGGGCGGGGCCTCGGGCTCCCCGGCATTTTCCGGCAGGGCCTTGGCCCGGATGTCCGTCCCCGCTCCGATTTTCCCTGCGGCGGGGACCGCCTTATAGATTGCCGGTTCCGCCGCCTCCGCCAGCGGGGAGCTGACCGCCCCGCCGTCGGACGCTCCCGCAGTCAGCAGCAGCGCGGCGGCCGCCAGGGCCGCCATAACGCCGGGCAGGCGGCGCTTCCGGACGTTTTTCCCATTTCCCTCCATAGCCGAAACCCTTCCTCATCTATGTACTCCTGCGGTGCAGGAACGCCTCTCTCCTTATTATACGCGAAAACCCTCGAAAAAAGTCGAAACAAATTGTTAAACTTTTGGTGACAAACAGTCTCTGGTTTTTCAATCCTTTCCAATGTATGCAGGGACAGCCCCCGCTATGCCGGGCTCAGGCCCAGAGATCGTCCGGGTATTCGCCGCTCTCGTGGAGCCGCCGGAGGGCCTGGGCTACAGACTCCCGGTCCTCCCGGTAGGTCATGCCGAACCACTGACCGGCGGAGGAGAGGAGGGAGACCTTCAGCGTTCCCTGCCGGAGACGGTCGTCCACCATCTCCGGCAGAAGCCGCTCGGCCCTGGGGTCGTCCCCGGCGGCGCGGAGGAAGTTCTCGAAATCCTGCCGGAGGACGGGGAAGATGGAGGGCATGAAGCCCCAGAAGTTCATGGATACCACCGCGTCCGGGTCCAGGAGCCGGTCTGCGTTCTCTTCCCGGAGGGTTCCGTCGGGATAGAGCCGGATGTTCCGGGTCTCCTGGACACTGCCCAGAAAACCGTCCCGCCGGACGCACAGCCCCCGGGTGACGGTGCCGTGGAGGCTGGCGGTGTTTTTCAGCAGGTAGCCCACCATGGCGGCGCAGCCCTCCGCCGGGAGGCGGCGCAGTGTCCGGGCCATCTGGCGGTAGGCGTCCAGGCCGTAAAAATCGTCGGCGTTGATGACGCAGCAGGGCTCCCGCACCGCCTCCGCAGCGCAGAGGAGGGCGTGAACCGTGCCGAAGGGTCGGGTCCGCCCCTTCGGAATGGAGTAGAAGGCGGGGACGGAGGAGAAGTCCTGGAAGACGCAGACCGCCTCCACCGGGCCGCCGTCCAGGGCGGTTCTGCCGGACAGACGGCCGCAGAGGCCCTCCATCATCTCCCGCATCTCCGGCTTGATGATGAAGACCACCCTGCCGAAGCCCGCCCGGAGGGCGTCGTAGATGGAGTATTCCATCAGGATTTCCCCGTGGGGGCCGATGCCGTCCACTTGCTTGTTCCCGCCGTAGCGAGACCCCAGTCCTGCCGCCATGATGACCAGAGAGAGTTTCATGTTGATGCGCTCCTGTCTTTTTGCCGGGCGCGTCTGCCCGGGATTGTCCTGTTTCTTATGTTACCCCACCGCGCCGGATTTTGCAAGGGGCTGCCGCATTCGGGGTGTGCCTGATTGCTATTTCATTTTATAGGGAGAACACAGCGCAGAGGCGGACCTGCGTATCCGCCTGCCGGAAGCGCCCGGGTCCCGGAAGAGGGAACACACACCGGTCCGCCCCCGCAGGATGACATCCCCCAACGGGGCGCGCCCTCTCAGTCTCTCCCGCACCGGAACCGCCGGGCTTCGGCGGTCCAGTCCCAGAGACCCTCCGGAAAGTCCGCCGGGTCCTCCGGAAGAATCAGGTGGTTGGTGAACCGCCCCGGGTAGGCCTCCACCGCCAGAAGGAGGCACTCCGCCTCCAGAGGCCGGGGGAGGAACAGGGACAGCAGGGCCCCGGGGACGGGCCTGCCCTTGACGCGCTTCCCTGGCGCGGTCAGGGCGCAGTAGGGCCGGGGGTCCCGGAGGCCCACCTGGGATTTCTGGGTGACGATCTCCGTCTCGGGCCAGCGCTCCAGAGCCCCCGGGAGAAAGGCCCGGACGGAGGGCAGGGCCTCCGGCTTCCGGGCGAAGAAGGCCTCGGCAAGGCGCAGGGCTTCCAGGTCCATCACGTCACCGCTTTCTGCTCCAGGCTGTAGAGCCCCGCGCCGATGGCCGTGGCGAAGGTGGCCCGCTCCGGGATGATGTAGCGGAGGCCGTAGAGCCGCTGGAAGTTTTCAAAGTTGGGCCCTGCCTGGGAGAGCGTGGTGACGGAGCCGGTGAGGACCACCGTATTCGCGCCGCAGCACCGGCAGGCCAGCACCGTCATGGTGCCGATGGCCTGGAGCACCAGATTCACCGCCCCGGCGGCCAGATCGGCGGGAGCCGCGTCCTCCGCGAGGTTGCCGAAGTTGGCGGCGGTGAGGGTGGGGTCCAGGGTGGCGGCGGGGTCCGGCGTGATGTCCCGGATCATCAGGTCCACCTTCCCCAGGTCCCCCTGCTCCGCCAGCTTCTTGATCTGGCCGAAGCGCTCCATGTCCACCAGCTTCCGGCAGAGCCCGCCCAGGGTGCCGCCGCCAATGCCGCTGCCGCAGAGATGCTGGACGCCCTTGCCCCGCTCCGCGAAGAGGAAGGCGGTGCCGGTGCCCATGGTGGCCACCACGGCCCGCTCCTGCCCGCTCATGGCCAGGGCCCCCGTGCCGCTGGCGGAGAACTCATCCACCGTGCAGGTGGGCAGTCCGTAGATGCTCCCCTCCACATAGGAGGCCCCCACGCCGGTGAGGACCACCCGCTCCACGTCCGCCAGGGTGAGGCGGTTTCCGGACAGGTAGCTGCCGAAGGCGCCGTAAAGGCTTGTGACCGGGTCCTCCGCCTGGACCCGGAGGGTGGAGAGGAGGTTTCCCGTATGGTCAAGGCCCACGATTTTTGTGGTGGTGCCTCCGATATCGATACCGAGGATGGTCTTCATAGCGCGTCCTCCCATGTTGATCTACCTGCCATTATGGGACATGGGGAGGGAAATGTCAACAGGGCTTTGGCAGTCCGCAAACGGTCCGTAAAGGGTTTGGAAAACGGTGGCGCATACACCTTGACAAGGCTTCCAAAAAATGTTATGGTCATTCTGGCCCTTTGTTAGAAAAATGTCAAAACATCCCGTCGGGGTGGGCTGCCGTTTTCGGAAGGGCAGGCCGCCGTACAACCACGGCGGAGGGGGTGACGCCTCCGGAGGCGGAGCCCCGGCAAGGAAGGGAAGAAAAACGGAAGGAGGAAAAACGTGAACAAAACCGATCAGCGCTATCACCACTTTGTACAGATCCTGCGGGAGGAGCTGGTGCCCGCCATGGGCTGCACCGAGCCCATCGCCATCGCCTACGGTGCCGCCAAGGCCCGGGAGGTCCTGGGCCGTCTGCCGGACAGGATTCTGGTGGAGGCCAGCGGGAACATTATTAAAAATGTCAAAAGCGTCGTGGTGCCCAACACCGGCGGACTGAAGGGCATCGAGGCCTCCGCCGCCGCCGGCGTGGTGGCGGGAGACGCGGGAAAGATTCTGGAGGTCATCTCCCAGGTGAGCGACGCCCAGAAGGAGGAGATCAAGGCCTATCTGGCCGGCCACGAGGTTCGGGTGGCCCCCGCGCCGGGGGACGTGGTCTTCGACATCATCGTTACCCTCACCGCCGGAGAGGACTCCGTGCGCCTGCGCATTGCGGACTATCACACCAACATCGTCCTGATTGAAAAGAACGGCGAGACCCTGCTGGAGGCCGGGACCGTGGTTTCCCAGGACGCTGCCGGGGGCCTGACGGACCGCAGCTGCATGTCTGTGGAGGCCATTGTGGACTTTGTGAACACCTGCGACGTGGAAGACGTGCGGGAGATGGTCCAGCGGCAGATCGACTACAACTACGCCATTGCCCGGGAGGGCATGAAAAACCCTTGGGGAGCCAACATCGGCAAGGTGCTCCGGGAGCACTACGGCGACGACATCAAGATTCGCGCCCGGGCCATGGCTGCCGCCGGGTCCGACGCCCGGATGAGCGGCTGCGAGATGCCGGTGATCATCGTTTCCGGCAGCGGAAACCAGGGCATCACCGCCTCGGTTCCCGTCATCGAGTACGCGAAGCACCTGGAGGCGGACGAGGAGAAAACCCTCCGGGCCGTCACCCTCAGCGATCTTCTGACCATTCACATGAAGACCGGCATCGGGCGGCTCAGCGCCTACTGCGGGGCCGTTAGCGCCGGGTGCGCCTCCGGCGCCGCCATCGCCTGGCTCAACGGCGGGGGCTATGCGGAGATCGCCCACACCCTGGTCAACGCCCTGGCGACGATTTCCGGCATGATCTGCGACGGGGCCAAGCCCTCCTGCGCCGCCAAGATCGCCGCCGCCGTGGACGCGGGCCTCCTGGGGTACAACATGTACCGCAGCGAGCAGCAGTTCCGGGGAGGCGAGGGCATCGTCTCCAAGGGCGTGGAAAACACCATCGCCAACATCGGCCGCCTGGGCCGCCTGGGCATGCGGGAGACGGACCGGGAGATCATCCGCATCATGACCGGCCAGCCCCCCAAGGCCTGAAAATTTCCCCGCTTCCACCCCCGGCATGCGCATGCGCAGGCTCCGCCGCGCGTATGCTGGAAGCAGACCCTGACCGCGGAGCGAACGGAGTTTGTGTGTCAACACAGAAAGAGAGGAATCTTTTATGGCCACTGAGAAAAAGGGCATGAGCCTTCCCCTGAAGCTGTTGATCGGCATTGCCGTGGGCATTGTCTGCGGCCTGTTCCTGCCGGAGAGCGTCATGACCATCGTCGTCACCCTCAAGTACGTCCTGAACCAGGTTATCATGTTCTGCGTACCCCTCATTGTCATCGGCTTCATCGCCCCGTCCATCACGAAGATGGGCTCCAACGCCACCCGGATGCTGGTGGTGGCCATTATCGTGGCCTACGTCAGCACCGTCCTGGCCACCCTGATGTCCATGGTCGCGGGCTACGTCCTGGTGCCCTTCCTGCCCATCGCCTCCAGCATGGAGGGGCTGAAGGAGCTGCCCGGCGTCGCCTTCCAGCTGGACATTCCCCAGATCATGCCCGTCATGAGCGCCCTGGTCTTCTCCGTCCTCGTCGGTCTTGCCGCCGTGTGGACCAAGGCCAAGACCATCGCCACGGTTCTCCAGGAGTTCCAGAACATCGTCCTGAGCGTTGTGAAGAAGGTCGTCATCCCTGTTCTGCCCTTCTTCATCGCCCTGACCTTCTGCGGCCTCAGCTATGACGGCACCATCACCAAGCAGTTCCCCGCCTTCCTGCTGGCCATCGTCATCGTCATGGCGGGCCACTACATCTGGATGGCTGTGCTCTACGGCTTCGCCGGTGTGTACTCCGGCCGCAGCTCCATTGAGGTGGTGAAGCACTACGGCCCCGCCTACCTCACCGCCGTGGGCACCATGTCCTCCGCCGCCACCCTGGCCGTGGCCCTGGACTGCGCCCGGAAGAGCAAGAGCCTCCGCTCCGACATGGTGGAGTTCGGCATCCCCCTGTTCGCCAACATCCACCTCTGCGGCTCCGCCCTGACGGAGACCTTCTTCATCATGATCGTCTCCAAGGTCCTCTACGGCGAGCTCCCCAGCGTGGGCAGCATGATTCTCTTCATCCTCCTGCTGGGCATCTTCGCCATCGGCGCCCCCGGCGTCCCCGGCGGCACGGTCATGGCCTCCCTGGGCCTCATCACCGGCGTCCTGGGCTTCGACGGCGACGGCACCGCCCTGATGCTGGCCATCTTCGCCCTCCAGGACAGCTTCGGCACCGCCTGCAACGTCACCGGCGACGGCGCCCTGACCCTGATCCTCACGGGCTACGCCGAAAAGCACGGCATCAAGGAGCAGGCCATCAAGTCCGTGGACCTCTGATCCCCCTCCAAAGCGAAAGACCGAATGAATGCCGAGGCCCCCGGATACGCCGGGGGCCCGGTTTTTTCCCGCCCGAAACCGGCAAAACCCGCCCCTCTTATCAATTTTGGGCAGTTTGTTTCAAATGACCGGTAATTTCTTATGCTATTTATGTATTGCTTTCCAGAAAATGAACGATTATAATAAGTAACGCATTAAGGCAAACGTTTGCCAAGCGGACGGCGGACACCGCCGCCCAGCGAACGCTAAAAATAACGGAGGAATGAAAATGAGCAAAAAGTACTGCTACCTGTTCACCGAAGGCAACGCGAACATGCGGGAGCTGCTGGGCGGCAAGGGCGCCAACCTGGCCGAGATGACCAACATCGGCCTGCCCGTCCCCCAGGGCTTTACCATCACCACCGAGGCCTGCACCCAGTATTATGAGGACGGCCAGAAAATCAACGACTCCATTATGGCCGAAATCATGGAGTATATCACCAAGATGGAGGAAATCACCGGCAAGAAGTTCGGCGACCTGGAAAACCCCCTGCTGGTCTCCGTCCGCTCCGGCGCCCGGGCCTCCATGCCCGGCATGATGGACACCATCCTGAACTTAGGGCTGAACGAGGACGTGGTCCAGGTGCTGATCCGCAAGTCTGGCAATCCCCGCTGGGCTTGGGACTGCTATCGCCGCTTTATCCAGATGTACTCCGACGTCGTCATGGAGGTGGGCAAGAAGTACTTCGAGCAGCTCATCGACGAAATGAAGGAAAAGAAGGGCGTCACCCAGGACGTGGACCTGACCGCCGAGGATCTCCAGGAGCTGGCGGGCCAGTTCAAGGCCGAGTACAAGACCAAGCTGGGCGTGGACTTCCCCTCCGATCCCAAGGAGCAGCTGATGGGCGCCATCAAGGCCGTGTTCCGCTCCTGGGACAACCCCCGCGCCAACGTGTACCGCCGGGATAACGACATCCCCTACTCCTGGGGCACCGCTGTCAACGTCCAGTCCATGGCCTTCGGAAACATGGGCGACGACTGCGGCACCGGCGTGGCCTTCACCCGGAACCCCGCCACCGGCGAGAAGAAGCTCTTCGGCGAGTTCCTGACCAACGCCCAGGGCGAGGACGTTGTGGCCGGCGTCCGGACTCCCATGCCCATCAGCCAGATGGCGGAGAAGTTCCCCGAGGCTTTCGGCCAGTTCGAGAATGTCTGCAAGATTCTGGAGGATCATTACCGGGATATGCAGGACATGGAGTTCACCGTGGAGAACAACAAGCTCTACATGCTCCAGACCCGCAACGGCAAGCGCACCCCCGCCGCCGCCCTGAAAATCGCCTGCGATCTGGTGGACGAGGGCATGATCGACGAAAAGAAGGCCGTGGCCATGATCGAGCCCCGGTCCCTGGATACCCTGCTGCATCCCCAGTTTGACGGCGAGGCCCTGAAGGCCGCCCCTGTGGTGGGCCATGCCCTGGGCGCTTCTCCGGGAGCCGCCAGCGGCAAGGTCGTCTTCACCGCCGAGGAGGCCAAGGAGTGGGCCAACCGGGGCGAAAAGGTGGTCCTGGTCCGCCTGGAGACCTCTCCCGAGGACATTGAGGGCATGAAGGCTGCTCAGGGCATCCTGACCGTCCGGGGCGGCATGACCTCTCACGCCGCCGTTGTGGCCCGGGGCATGGGCAAGTGCTGCGTCTCCGGCTGCGGCGAGATCAAGATGGACGAGGAAAACAAGAAGTTTGAGCTGGCCGGAAAGACCTATCACGAGGGCGACTGGCTGAGCCTGGACGGCTCCACTGGCAAGATCTACGACGGGGCCATCCCCACTGTGGACGCCGTCATCGGCGGCGAGTTCGGCCGGGTCATGGGCTGGGCGGACAAGTACCGCCGCCTCCAGGTCCGCACCAACGCCGACACCCCCCACGACGCCGCCCAGGCCCGGAAGTTCGGCGCCCAGGGCATCGGCCTGTGCCGCACGGAACACATGTTCTTCAATGAGGACCGCATCCCCGCCATCCGGGAGATGATCTGCTCCGACACCCTGGAGCAGCGGGAGAAGGCCCTGGCCCGCCTGGAGCCCATGCAGCAGAGCGACTTCGAGGGCATCTACGAGGCCATGGAGGGCTGCCCCGTCACCATCCGCTTCCTGGATCCCCCTCTGCACGAGTTCGTGCCCACCGAGGAGGCCGACATTGCCAAGCTGGCCCAGGATATGGGCAAGTCTGTGGAGGACATCAAAAGCATCATCGCCGGACTCCATGAGTTCAACCCCATGATGGGCCACCGCGGCTGCCGTCTGGCGGTCACGTATCCGGAGATTGCTGCCATGCAGACCCGGGCCGTCATCAAGGCCGCCCTCAAGGTCCAGGCCGCCCATCCAGACTGGAAGATGGTTCCCGAGATCATGATTCCCCTGGTGGGCGAAGTCAAGGAGCTGAAATACGTCAAGGGCGTGGTGGTAGAGACCGCCGATGCCATCATCAAGGAAGCCGGGTCCGACATGAAGTACCTGGTGGGCACCATGATCGAGATTCCCCGCGCGGCCATCACCGCCGACGAGATTGCCAAGGAGGCCGGCTTCTTCTCCTTCGGCACCAACGACCTGACCCAGATGACCTTCGGCTTCTCCCGCGACGACGCCGGGAAGTTCCTGGACGCCTACTATGACCGGAAGATCTATGAGAACGACCCGTTTGCCAAGCTGGACCAGAATGGCGTGGGCCGTCTGGTGGAGATGGCGGCGAAGCTGGGCCGGGGCGCCAATCCCGACCTGCACCTGGGCATCTGCGGCGAGCACGGCGGCGATCCCTCCAGCGTGGAGTTCTGCCACCGCACCGGCCTGGACTATGTGTCCTGCTCTCCCTTCCGTGTGCCCATCGCCCGTCTGGCGGCGGCCCAGGCGGCGATTAAGGACGAGAAGTAATTTTCCCGTACCGCCAAAGTCAAATGGACAAAAAGCGCCCCCGGCTGCTGCCGGGGGCGCTTTTCACCGTTCAGCCCCTTGGTTTTTTGCAATGCCCCTTGGGACGTTCCTCCGGCGTGGGGCGTATCCCAATCCGAAGGCGATATCTTGCAGGTCCGCCCCTGCGACGCTCCTCCAATAAAATGCGCATGGAACACACTCTCCGGCGTGGAAGGACTTGCCAAAAATGGGGTTTTATGGTATTCTAAAAAAACAGTGAGCGGACCCGGCCAAAGCGCTTGACCGCCAAGTGGAACCGGGACGAAATGGAGGGGGAACGCATAATGGAGTACAACGGCAACGCAGTCTACAGCTACATTGTAGAAAACGAGCTGGAAAACTATTACTTCCCAGCGGAAAACACCTGGATTCTGCTGTATGGAGACGCTTACAGCAATCCCAGAATCCTGGTGCTTGCCCTGCGGGCGGAGGCGCTCCAGGAGCCTTTTTCAAAAGAGGAGAAAACCGCTGTCCGCGCGGCAGTGGATGTCTCGAAAGAGCTGGGCCTGCCGTTTATCGGCGTCCGCTTTGTGCCGGGAAGCGATCAGGTGCTGGTTTGGGAGACGACAGAGAAGAAGCCGGAGAGGATGTCCTACGATGAGCTGAGAGACCTCTACGAGGAATACGGCGTGGTTCAGCCCGGGACACCTAGGAAATCCGTCAATCAATATGTGTCGAGCTCCTACCACACGTGGCAGAGGGCGAACCTGGGAAAAATCACGGTGTCCGATCTGGACCTGCTGCGATACGGGGAAGAGGGGGAACTCCGGAAGATCATTGAGCTGAAGCGGTCAAAGTACGCAATAGACCGTTGGAAGCCGTTTGACACGGATTTCCCGAACTTCGCCCTGGTCATCAACGCCATTGTGGATTCCGGCCGGAACATCCCGTTTCAAATTTACTACAATGTGCTGCGGGACGGCCCCAAGGGACGGCGGGAGGACGATATCTCCCAGATCAAGGTCTTTGCGTTCGATATCCCGGAAGAGACCATCGACAGCATGGGCGTGAAATACAAAGACTGCGGCGTTTTCCAGCTGGATGAGCTGCTGAAAGATTAAGGAAAAAGCCGGAGGCCCTGGCGGCCCCCGGCTTTCTTCATGCGCGGATTCAGAACCTGTATTCATAACGGGGGAATGCCGGGTAGATGCGGATAATCCCTGTCAGACAGGGAGGATTCTCCGGGGCGGTCCTGAGAGATTGCAGGGGAGAACGGCACGGCATGGCGGGAAAAGACCGCCCGGACGGCGTTCGGCCTTGTGAATCCGGGCGCTCACAGCTCCACCACAGTGACCGCGTGCCCCGTGCGGGGCAGCAGCTTCCCCAGCACGTCCGCCGTTTTCAGCTTCAGGCTGCTGGTGCAGATGCAGGGATGACAGCTCAGGTACTCCGCCTCATAGACCTCCCGCTCCATCAGCAGCCGGACCCGGTGCTCCGTGTCGTTCATCAGACCCAGCACCGTGGCGGAGCCGGGGGTGCAGCGAAGCAGCTCCCAAAGGCTCTCCTCCGGCGCAAAAGACAGCCGGGCAGAGCCGATCTGGCGGGAAAGGTCTTTGGTGTGGAAGGGCTTATCCGGCCCCATCAGCAGCAGATAAAACTGGGTCTTCTGCCGGTTGCAGAGAAAAAGATTCTTGCAGATGGGCACCCCCAGAACCGCACTGACGGCGGCGCACTTCTCCATGGTGTCCGCCGGCTCACTGGAGACCCGGTCATAGTCCATGGCCAGCTCCTCCAGCAGGGCGAAGGCCGCCTCCTCCTGAGACAAAAGCGCCCCCTCCGGCCGGGTGTTGTGGTATAAAGGTGAATGTTCCATATCAGCAGACCTCCGCCGCCCGCGCTCCGGCTGAAAGCGGTTCCAGGCCGCCGGAGGGGGATCAGGTTCTTTCGGTTACGCTTCTTCCGGGGAAAGCAGCTTCTCACCGGCCCGGTAGATGTCCCCCGCGCCGACGGTGAGAATCAAATCTCCCGGCCCGGCCAGCCGCCGGACGGCCTCCGCCGTCTTGTCCAGGGTGGAGCAGTAGACGGAGCCGGGAATTTCCCGGACCAGATCCGCCGAGGATATGCCCAGGCTGTTTGTCTCCCGGGCGGCGTAGATCTCCGCCAGGATCACCACGTCCGCCAGCTTCAATTCCTCCACAAAGCGGTCGAAGAGCTTGGCGGTCCGGGAGTAAGTGTGGGGCTGGAAGGCCACAATGAGCCGCCGGTAGCCCAGGCCCTTGGCGGTGGTCAGCAGGGCGTGGAGCTCGTCGGGATGGTGGGCGTAGTCGTCGTAGATTTCCGCGCCCTGGAAGGTCCCCTTGTACTCAAAACGCCGCCCCGCGCCGGTGAAGGAACTCAGGCCCCGTTCCACCGCCTCCCCCGGGAGGCCCAGCACATAGGCCGCCGAGGCCGCCGCCAGGGCGTTGGATACGTTGTGCCGTCCGTAGACCCGCAGCTCCGCGTGGGCGTAGAACTCCCCATGAACCTGAATGTCAAAGACGGGACGGCCCTTGTCCTCGTGAAGGTGGACGGCGGTGCACTCCGCCCCCGGCTCCAGGCCGAAGGTGAATGAATCCAGTCCCTGGACCGTGTCCCGGGCCCCGGCGTTGTCCGCGTTGACGATCACGCGGCCGCCGGAGGGCACCAGCTCCGCAAAGCGGCGGAAGGAGGTCTTGATATCCTCCAGGTCCTTGAAGAAGTCCAGGTGGTCCGCTTCCACGTTCAAAATCACCGCCACGGTGGGATAGAAGCTCAGGAAGCTGTTGCAGTATTCGCAGGATTCCAGAATGATGGTGTCTCCCTGGCCCACCCGGTAGCCGGAGTGAAGCAGGGGCAGGGTCCCGCCGATCATGACGGTGGGGTCCGCCTCCGCGGCCATGAAGACATGGGTGCACATGGAGGTGGTGGTGGTCTTCCCGTGGGTCCCGGCTACGCACAGGGCATTGGGATAGTGCCGCATGATGGCCCCCCAGGCCTGGGCCCGCTCATAGACCGGGATACCCCGGGCGACGGCCCCGGCAATCTCCGGGTTGCCGTCGTGGACGGCGGCGGTGCGGATGACCAGATCGCAGTCCCCCAGGTTGTCGGCGTTGTGGCCCACGGCCACCGGGATGCCCAGGGAGCGGAGGCGCTTCACGGTGTCACTCTCCGCCATGTCGGAGCCCTGGATGCGGAGCCCCTTGTCCCGCAGGACTTCCGCCAGGGGGCACATGGAGACGCCTCCGATGCCGACCAGATGGGCCCGCATGCCGGGGACGAAGAAATCGCTGATAGGTTTTTGATTCTGCATCATGGGAATCAGCTTCCTTTCCAGAAAACGGAACTTAAAAAAGATTGTATCCTTGCAGACATTTTATTATAATATAGAAATCAGTGAAATGCAACGGCGAAAGAAGAACATCTGCTATCGGATGTGCCGGATTTGAAGGACGGCCCGGTCAACGGCTTTCCGCAGGCCGCTCCGGCGGTCCTGGGACAGCGTGAGGCCGCACATCTCCGCCGCCCGCTCCGCCGCCTGCTCAATGGTCAGGCCGTCGGTGTGGAGCTTGCGCTCCGTGATCTCCTCCTCAAATGCCCGGAAGCAGCGGTCCATCTGGAGCGCCGCCCAGGAGCGCGGCCCCTCCAGCCGGGAGGACAGCCGCTTTTGCAGGGTTTCCCGGCTGACGCATAGAATGAGATGCCGGAGGTCCTGCTCCTGGGACAGGCTGGTGACGATTTCGTCGTAGTAGGCCCGGTTGACGAGGGTCATGGGGACGATGAGCGGTCCGGGGTGCCGCTGCGCGAGATAGCGGAGCATATCGGCCGTGAGGGTGCGCCATAGGGGAAGGTCCTGAAAATCGGCGGGGAGCAGACTGGGCGGCAGATTTTTGCGGAGAAAGTAACCGGCGTTTTCCGGGTCGTACACATAGGACCCCGGCAGCCGGCGCCGGAGCGCATAGGCCGTCTGGGTTTTTCCGGCGCCAAAAGCGCCGTTGAGCCAGATAATCATATGATTCACCTGCCTGAATGGAAGGAAAGTCCGGGAGGAGTTCCCGGCTGTTTTACGACAGGAAGCCGAAAAAAGCAAGGGAGAGCGGAACTATGGAAATACCGAAATATGTGGGGGCCGTTCTGCAAGCCCTGGAATCGGCGGGCTGTGAGGCCTGGTGCGTGGGGGGCTGCGTCCGGGACGCCCTGTCGGGCCGTCTGCCGGAGGACTGGGACGTTGCCACCGCCGCCCGGCCGGAGGAGACCCTGGCGGTTTTCGGCTCCCGGGCCCTTCCCACGGGCCTCCGGCACGGCACCGTCACCGTCAAGACGGAGGGGGGCCCTGTGGAGGTCACGACCTACCGCATCGACGGGGCCTACCGGGACCACCGCCGCCCGGAGTCCGTGGCGTTTACCAGCTCTTTGGAGGAGGACCTCCGCCGCCGGGACTTCACCGTTAACGCCATGGCCTGGAGCCTCCGGGGTGAGCTCCGGGACCCCTGGGGCGGGCAGGAGGACCTGCGCCGGGGCATCCTCCGCTGCGTGGGGGACCCGGACCGGCGGTTTCAGGAGGACGCTCTGCGCATCCTCCGGGGCCTCCGTTTTGCGGCGGTGCTGGGCCTGGAAATCGAGCCCGGGACGGCGGAGGCCCTCCGGAGAAACCGGGAGGGGCTGCGGGACATCGCCCCGGAGCGGATACAGGCGGAGCTGTTCAAGCTCCTGCCGGGAAGGAAGGCGGCGGAGGTCCTGCGGGGCTGGCCGGAGGTCTTCGGCGTGTTCTGGCCGGAGCTGTTGGAGATGGTGGGCTTTGACCAGCGGAACCGGCACCACTGCTACGACGTGTGGGAGCACACCCTGCACGCCCTGGCGGCCGCGCCGGAGGAGCCGGTCCTCCGCTGTACGATGCTCCTTCACGACGTCGGGAAGCCCGCCAGCTTCACCCTGGATGAGCAGGGGGTGGGCCATTTCTACGGACATCCCGCCGCCGGCCGGGAACTGGCGGACGGGATGCTCCGCCGCCTGAAATGCGCCGCGGAGTTCCGGGAGACCGTGGTCCGGCTGGTGGAGTGGCATGACAAGGACATCCCCCGGACGGACAAGGCTGTTGGCCGGGCTCTGCGGGTACTGGGCGAGGAGGACCTGCGCCGCCTGATTCTGGTGAAGCGGGCGGACAACCTGGGACAGGCTCCGGCCTACCGGGACCGGCAGAGGGAGCTGGACAAGGCGGAGGAGATTCTGGACAGGCTCCTGGCGAAGGAAGCCTGCTTCTCCCTGAAACAGCTGGCGGTGAAGGGCGGAGACCTGCTGGCCCTGGGCCTCTCCGGCCCAGCGGTGGGGAGGGCCCTGGAGGCGCTTTTGGACAAGGTGACGGACGGGGAACTGCCCAATGAGCGGGAGACCCTGCTGGCGTATCTCCGGGGGGACCTGGGAGCGGACGGGAAGGAGGACGGGAAATGAAGGGATTTGTGCGGGAGGACCTGCTGTTCTCCCTCTGCGGGCTGAACTGCGGTCTGTGTCCCATGAAGCTGGAC
The DNA here is from genome assembly GCA_910583695.1 of uncultured Oscillibacter sp. Lineage (GTDB taxonomy): Bacteria > Bacillota > Clostridia > Oscillospirales > Oscillospiraceae > Oscillibacter. Next base: position 47,373 of record CAJTZL010000004.1, on the reverse strand, counting down.
GGGCACTGCCCCGGCTGCGGCGGGGGAGCGGGGAACCAGTCCTGCAAAATCGCCCGGTGCAGCCTGGAGCACGGAGCCCCCTCCTACTGCTTCCAGTGCGGGGAGTTTCCCTGCGGGAGGTATGAGGGCGCGGATGAATACGATTCGTTCATCACCCATCAAAACCGGCTGGCAGACATGGAGAAGGCCCGGACCGCCGGGCTGGAAGCGTACCGGGCCGGGCTGGCGGAGCGGCGGGAGATCCTGGAATTTCTCCTGGAAAAGTGCAACGACGGGCGGCGGAAGACCCTCTTCTATCTGGCGGCGGGCCTTTTGCCTTCGGAGGCCCTTCGGGAGATTCGCCGGGCGGCGGAGGCCCTGGCGGACCGGCCTCTTCAGGAGCGGGGAGCCAAAACCGCCGCCCTGCTCCAGGCGGCGGCAGAGCGGAAGGGCGTTTTGCTGAAGCTGCGGAAAAAGCCCCGCTGACGGCGGGGAGGCAAATGGTGGCAAAGGGATGGGCGGCGAGAACGCGGAAAGACTTTTTTGAATAAACCGATTCAGCCCATCCATGACGAGGAGATAGCTGGAACAGTCCCGGATGCGGCGCAGGAGCCCATTCTCATGCGATTTCCAGCAGGGTCCTCAGATCCTTGATTTCATAATCCACCCGCAGTCCCTCCTGCCGCCGGTTTCCCGCAGGATTGAACCAGCAGCAGGGGAGCCCGGCGTTGTTGGCCCCTTGGATATCCGTGGACAGGGAATCCCCGATGACCAGGGCGTTTTCCGCCGTCAGCTCCGGGAGCCGGCGGCGCACATAGTCGAAATAGGCTTGGCTGGGCTTGGCGGCTCCGGCCTCCTCGGAGATGAAGGCGGCCTCAAAGAGCTCCGCGAAGACGCTGCCCCGGAGGCGGCTGCGCTGGACGGAGGCCACGGCGTTGGTGATGAGGTACATGCGGTGCCCCCGGGCCTTGAGCTCCCGGCAGACCTCCTCCGCATGGGGCAGGGGATAGACACCCTCCCCCAGGGCGGCCAGATAGTCCCGGTTGCAGGCCGCCGGGTCCCGCTCCAGGCCCAGAGCGCGCAGGAAGCGGACATAGCGCTCCAGGGTGATGAACTCCTTGGCCGCTTCGCCCCGGTCAAAGGCGGCCCAGAGCTCCAGGTTGATCTCATGATAGAGCCGGTAGACCTCCGGCGTGTAGGGAATGCTGTGCGTCCGGCACATGGCCTCAAAGGCCCGGGAGGAGGCCTTGGGAAAGTCAAAGAGGGTGTCGTCGGCATCAAAGAGCAGGTATTTGTAGTTCATCTCAAAAAGTCCTTTCCGGAATTTTGACCGTCTCCATTGTACCACGCCCGCCGTGAAAAGACAATTCAAACTGCCGAAAAATGCGATTCGGCGGGGAGGAGAAAGGCGCAGGTTCTGAAGCGCCGCCGGCGGCTTTTGCGCGGGACAACCCGGTTCCCTGCGCCGTTCAAGCCAAGAAGCGCTTCGGAGTCTTCTCCGCCCGGCGAAAGGCTTTTCGCCGGGCGGAATCACCCATTCCCATCTCCGGCCATACCATGAAGCGAGGGGGAGTGTTGAGATGAACAAGACCTTTGGCGTCATCGGCGGGGACCGCCGTCAGGCGGAGCTGGCCCGATTGCTGGCCGGGGACGGCCATTCTGTCCGTACTTATGGCCTGGACCACTGGAAGCCCGTGGGGGCGGACACGCTGGACCGGGCCGCCGCCGCCGATGTGGTGATCCTGCCCCTGCCGCTGTGCAGGGGAGACGGCGTGCTAAACTGCGAGGAGGGGGCGGTGCCCACGGCGGACCTGTTCCGCCGCCTCCGTCCCCGGCAGCGGATTCTGGCGGGACAGGTGCGGCCTCAGCAGCGCCGGGAGGCGGAGGACCTGGGCCTGACGGTGGAGGACTACTTCCTCCGGGAGGAGCTGGCGGTGGCTAACGCCGCCGCCACGGCGGAGGGGGCCGTCCAGACCGCCATGGAGCACCTGGACCGGACCCTGCTGGGAGAGGAGTGTCTGGTGCTGGGCTTCGGCCGCATCGGAAAACTGCTGAGCTTCCGCCTCCACGGCCTGGGGGCCAGGGTCACGGCTACGGCTAGACGGCCGGAGGACCTGGCCTGGATTCGAGCCTATGGCTACCGGGCCTTGGAGACCGGGAAGCTGGACGGCCGCTTGAGTGCCTTCGGCGCGGTGTTCAACACGGTTCCCTCCCCCGTCCTGGGGACTTCGCTTCTGGGGCAGCTGCCCGAGGAATGCCTGCTGATGGATCTGGCTTCCGTCCGGGGCATCGAGACGGCGGCGGAGGGCAGGCCTGTGCTTTGGGCCCGCTCTCTGCCGGGGCGGCTGTCGCCCCGGTCCGCGGCGGCGGCCATCCGGGACGCGGTGTATTACATCCTATTGGAAGAATGAGGTGACCTGTATGCGCAAGGAACGGGTCGGTTTTGCGGTCTGCGGCTCCTTCTGCACCCACGAGAAGGTGCTGAGGGCCCTGGAGGCGCTGGCGGGGATCTACGAGACGGTGATTCCCATTGTCTCAGAGATTTCCGCCTTTACGGACACCCGCTTCGGCACGTCGGAGGACCTGCTGGAGCGGCTGGAGGACCTGACGGGGAACGACGTCCTGCTGGATATCCCGTCGGTGGAGCCCATCGGGCCCAAGGGGCTGCTGGATGTACTGGTGATTGCCCCGGCCACGGGGAATACGATTGCCAAGCTGGCGGCGGGCATCGCGGATACCTCCGTGACCATGGCGGCCAAGTCCCATCTGCGGAACGGCCGTCCGGTGGTGCTGGCGGTGTCCAGCAACGACGGGCTGGCGGCGGGGGCAAAGAACATCGGTGAGCTGCTGGTCCGGCGGAATTATTATTTTGTGCCCTTCGGCCAGGACAACGCGGTGCAGAAGCCGGGCTCCCTGGTGGCGGATTTTTCCAAGCTGCCGGAGACGGTGGACGCCGCCCTCCGGGGGGAGCAGCTCCAGCCGATTTTGCTGCGGTGAGCGGATGAGAGAAACAGGGGGAGAGGCGGCTGCCTCTCCCCCTTTCGGTCCGGCGGGAAGTTACAGGGACTTCTCGTAGGACTCGATCATCTTCTTGACCATCTGGCCGCCGACAGAGCCGGCCTCCCGGCTGGTCAGGTCGCCGTTGTAGCCTTCCTTCAGGTTGACGCCCACCTCGGAGGCGGCCTCCATCTTGAACTTATCCATGGCGCTGCGGGCCTCGGGGACATTGAGTTTGTTGGTGTTCTTGCTAGACATAATTGAATCTCTCCTTTTCATCTTCATCAAATCATGCGTTTGCGGGTCACTGGGTATCGCGAGCATAGTTTGACTCGAAAGAGGGGGAATATGCTGTTTTCCTGACGGTAATTTTTTCTTGCCGGGCAGGCGGGCCTGCCCGGCCGCTTTTCACTATAGCTATAGAATGCATTTCGGCCAAATCTGCTGTCCATGCGCCGCCCGTGTCTGCGGATATATCAGCTTCGGAACAAGAACGCCTTGCCAGGGGAAGAAAAAAATGTTATAATATCAGAGCTGTATTCGCAAAGGCAAACCATCGACCAAAACCGGCCCGCCGCTTGAGGCGGGGCCGCAGAAATCAACCGGAAGGGCCTGACGCTATGAAAAAGTGTGTGTTCCTGCTCCTGTCTCTGGGGGCGCTTGTGCTTCTCTCCGCCTGTAAGGACCCGGCGCCGCCGCCGGAGAGCGGCGGTGAGGCGAGAGAGACCGTGAGCCTGACCGTCTGGGGCGCGGAGGAGGACGAAGCCCTGCTTCAGGAGATTTTCACCTCCTTCCAGTCCCGCTACGCCGGGGAGGCGGATTTTCGCATCACCTACCAGCCCCAGAGCGAGTCCCACTGCAAGGACGCCCTGCTGGGAGATCTGGAGGGTGGGGCGGACGTCTTTGCCTTTGCCGACGATCAGGTGGCCGCCCTGGCCGCCGCCGGGGGGCTGAACCCCATTGAAGACTCCAACGCCATTCGAAGCGCGAACCTCTCCGCCGCCGTGGACGCGGCCAGCGTGGACGGAACCCTTTACGCCTATCCTCTGACGGCGGACAACGGCTATTTTCTCTATTATAACAAGGCTTATTTTAACCAGGAGGATGTACAGTCCCTGGACCGGATGCTGGAAATTGCGGCGGCGGCCGGACGGTGGATCGCCATGGACTGGTCCTCCGCCTGGTATGTTTACGCCTTCTTCGGGAACACCGGACTGCAGGTGGGATTGAATGAGGACGGCCTCACCAATTTCTGCACCTGGAACAGCGCCGAGGGACCCATTGCCGGCGTGGACGTGGCCCAGTCCATGCTGGATGTGGCCGCCAGCCCCGGCTTTGCCAGCCGGACGGACGAGGAGTTCCTGGCAGGCGTGCGGGACGGCTCGGTGATTGCCGGAATCAGCGGGGTGTGGAACGCCGTGACCATCCAGGAGGCCTGGGGCGAAAACGCGGGGGCCGCCAAGCTGCCCATGTTTACCTGCAAGGGCCGGCAGGTTCAGATGGCCTCCTTCTCCGGCTGCAAGCTCATCGGCGTGAACGCCTATTCCGAGCATCCCGCGTGGGCGGCCCGGCTGGCGGAGTGGATTACCAGCGAGGAAAACCAGCGCCTCCGCTTTGAGCTCCGGGGCCAGGGCCCCGCCAACGCCAACGCCGCCGCCTCCCCGGAGGTCCAGGCGGCTCCCGCCATCGCCGCCCTGCTGGCCCAGTCGGAGTTTTCCCAGCTCCAGCGGGTGGGAGGCAAGTTTTGGGACCCGGTGGCGGAGTTCGCCGGGAATATGGCCCGGGGGAATCCCTCCGGCGCGGACCTCCAGGCCCAGCTGGACCGCTTGGCAGAAGGTGTGACGGCGCGGTAAGCCGTTGGATTTTCCATTACGTTTCGGGGGGAGTACCTAAATGAAAGGAAAGCTGCAGCAGCGTTTGATTCTGCCCGTTGTCCTGCTGGGTCTGGTGACGCTGTTATCCAATCTCCTGGCGGTATTCAGCATCAACAACGTCCACTCCAACGCCGGGACCATTGTGGACGAATACATGGTCAGCGAGGCAAAGCTGGAGGACATCCGCCGGTCCATTATGGACGTCCACCGGCTGGCCCTCAGCCACATTGTGGCGGAGGACCACGCCACCATGATCCGTCTGGTCCAGGAGATCAAGGCGGAGGAGGCGGAGTTGGACGGGAAGCTGGCGGAATACGAGCCTTTTGTCTTTGAGGACGACGGGGCGGTTTACCAGACTCTGCTGACGGATTATGACGCCTTCAAGCACGCCCTGGTGGGGCTGGTCTGCGCCAGCGCCGACAGCAAGACCCAGGAGGCCTACACCATGGCCAACGGGGACGTGGCCGCCCGGAGCCGGGCGGCGGAGGCGGGCATCAACGCCCTCTCCGACTCTGTTTCCGCCAAGGCGGAGGAGGCCCGGGAGCGCCTCTTTGTGGTATATCTCACGTCCCTGGCCGTCAGCGCCGGAACGCTGACGGCGGGCGTGCTCCTGGTGTGGGCGGCTCTGCGGATCATCCGGAAGTACGTCATGGCCCCTATCCGGGGAGCCATGGGCACTCTTCAGGACAGCTCTCAGCGCATCCGCGGCGTGGTGGGAGACGTCCGGAAGCGGACCCGGACCTCCAGCGGCAGCGCCCGGGACCTCTCCGGCCTGACGGAGCAGCTCTCCGCCGCCCTGGAGGAGATCGCCGGGAACACCGCCGCCATCACCGCCAGCGCCTCCGGCACCCAGGAGGACGCGGTACATATGGCGCAGGAGTGCGCCGCCATCACCGCCTACTCCGCGGAGATGCGGGGCCGGGCGGAGGAGATGGAGCGGTCCGCCCAGGCGGAGATGGAGGCGGTCCAGGCCCGGACGGAGGAGATCATGGCCGTACTGGGCCAAGCCATTGAAAAGAGCCGAAGCGTGGACCGCATCGGCATTCTGACCAAGGACATCCTGTCCATTTCCTCCTCCACGGACCTCATTGCCATCAATGCCTCCGTGGAGGCCTCCCGGGCCGGGGAGGCGGGGAAGGGCTTCTCCGTGGTGGCCCGGGAGATTCGCCGCCTGGCGGACTCCTGCGCGGAAACCGCCAGCCATATCCAGGAGGTCAGCGGCGTGGTCACGGGTGCGGTGAGCTATCTCTCCAGCAGCGCTCAGGAGCTGGCGGAGTACCTGGGTCAGGCCTTGCAGGCCCAGCTGGAGCAGTCCGTCCAGTCCGGGCGGCAGTATCGGGACGACGCGGCCTACGTCGAGGGGGCCATGGCCTCCTTCAACGGTCAGGCGGACCGGCTCCGGGAGGCCATGGAGGATGTGTCCGCCTCCATATCCAGCATCTCCGGCGCAGTGGAGGAGGCGGTTTCCGGTGTCACCGGTGTGGCGGACAGCACCCGGGCGCTGGTGGACGATCTGGCGGGCATCACCTCCGGCATGGACACCAACCAGGAGATTGTGGGGGAGCTGCAGCATCAGGTGGATGTGTTTGCGAACCTGTAGGCCTGAAAAGGGCACAAAAAGGCGGCGGACGTTTGGCGTCCGCCGCCTTTGGTTATTTCGGAAGAAGCGTTTTTCCCGGGAACTCCTCGGAGGCGCCGCCGTGCCCGGCGGCCTCGTCCATCCGGGCCTCCTCGGTTTTGATCTCCCAGTGGATGATAAAGGTCAGGGCGCCCCGGAGCAGAATCACCAGCCCCAGGACCATAAGCTCGCTCAGCTCCCGGACCAGCACCGTCCGCAGCACCTCGCCGCCCAGCTTGAACTCCAGCGCCAGGGAGATGCCCTGGGCCAGATACAGGCGGATGTGGGGCTTGTGCTTCACACAGCCGATCATGCTCTTTACCGCCGTCACCAGCAGTACGGCAACGCCGGCGCATTCCAGCAGCAGCACGCCGTACTGCACAACCAGCTGGAAAACCGCTTCAATTCGCTGGAGCAGTGTCATCCGCAAATCCCTCCCTGCTATAGTGCATATGCGGCGGAAGCAAGACATGGCCCCCGGAGGCCGCGCTTACCTCCGGCCCAGCTCCCGCCGGACGGCCTTGGCCAGAAGCTCCTGCCCCTCGGGGGAGCGGAGGGCCTCCAGCGCCGCCTCCCGCATCAGGGCCTGGAAGGAGGGGCTTTTCAGCAGCGCGCCGAAGACCGCGCCGTCCTCCTGCACCGCCGCCGGGCGGGGCTTCCTGGAAACGGGCGGGGCCGCCGGGGCCCGGAGAGGCTCCTCCGCTGGCACATTGCCGGACAGCCAGCTGTCCCCCTCGGCGGGATCGTCGCTCTCACCCCGGAGATAGGGAAGGGTGACGGAGAAATAGTCCGCCAGCTTCCGCTGCTGGTCCTGGGTGGGCGTCTGCCGCCCGGTCTCGAATTTTTCCATCGCCGTCTTGGGAAAGCCCAGGGCGGCGGAGAGGGCGGGGCGGCTGATGCCCCGCTCTATGCGGAGCGCCTCCAGGCGCTGCGCCATTGTCACCATGGTGAAAACCTCCGTTGGAAGCGCGGCATCCGCCGCGCTTTCGGTTTCTTATCCCTGCCGGTCCGGCAGGAGAACGACGCTTCCCGTTGCCCGGGTGGCGTTCAAGTCGATGAGCCGCTGGTTGGAGCTGCCCCGGAAGCGGAGGGAGATGTCCTTCAGCGCCTCCACAAAGCGCCCGTCCACCAGCACGTCCACAAGGTCCAGCAGCTCCTCCGTGGCCTCGCAGCGGGGATGGCTCCCCTCCGTCAGCAGCTCCTCGTAGGTGAAGCCGCTGAAGGCCCAGAGATTTTTTTTCGGAAAGACCGCCTTCACCCGCCGGAGGAAGGGAAGCAGCGTCCGCTGGTTTTCCGGCTCGAAGGGCTCTCCGCCCAAAACCGTCAGGCCGCTGACATAGCTGGGGGAGAGGAGGGCAAGAATCCGGTCCTCCGTCTCCCGGGTGAAGGGCTGTCCGTAGTCAAAGGCCCAGGTCTGGGGCTGGAAGCAGTGCTCACAGTGGTTGGTGCAGCCGGAGACGAAGAGACTGACCCGGATGCCTTCGCCGTTGGCGATGTCGCAGTCTTTGATCTCGCCGTAATGCATTCCCTGTCCTTCCTTCTGCCGCCGCGCCTTACAGGTGGAGCACCCGGTCCCGGATCTCCTGGGTTCGGCCCTGGTTCCAGTACTGGGTTCCGATGTAGCCGCAGGTCCGCCGGGCCACGTTCATCTTGTCCTGGTCCGTGTTGCCGCACTTGGGGCATTTCCAGACCAGCTTGCCGTGTTCCTCCACGATCTGAATTTCCCCGTCCCAGCCGCAGACCTGGCAGTAGTCGCTTTTGGTGTTCAGTTCGGCGTAGATGATGTTGTTGTAGATGAATTTCATCACCTGGAGCACCGCCTCCAGGTTGCTCTGCATGTCCGGCACCTCCACATAGCTGATGGCGCCGCCGGGGGAGAGGTGCTGGAACTGGGCCTCGAATTTCAGCTTGTCGAAGGCGTTGATGGGTTCCGTCACATGGACGTGGTAGGAGTTTGTGATATAGCCCTTGTCGTTGATTCCCTCCACGATGCCGAAGCGGCGCTGGAGGCATTTGGCGAATTTATAGGTGGTGGACTCCAGGGGCGTGCCGTAGAGGCTGAAATCAATGTTGTGCTCCGCCTTCCACTTCCGGCAGGCGGCGTTCATGGCCTCCATGATCTGGAGGGCGAAGGGGGTGGCGGCGGGGTCCGTGTGGCTTTTGCCGGTCATGTACTTCACGCACTCGTAGAGTCCGGCGTAGCCCAGGGAGATGGTGGAATAGCCGCCGTAGAGCAGCTTGTCGATGGACTCGCCCTTCTTGAGCCGGGCGCAGGCGCCGTACTGCCACAGAATGGGGGCCACGTCGGAGGGGGTGCCCTTCAGGCGCTCATGGCGGCACAGCAGGGCCCGGTGGCACAGCTCCAGCCGCTCTTCAAAGATCTCCCAGAATTTCTCAATGTTTCCTCCGGAGCTCAGGGCCGCGTCGGGGAGATTGATGGTCACCACGCCCTGGTTGAAGCGGCCGTAGTACTTGGGCTTCCCGGTCTCCGGGTCCACGTAGGGCGTCAGGAAGCTGCGGCAGCCCATGCAGGTGTAGCAGTGGCCTTCGCCGTTCTTGTCCACCTTCAGCTCCAGCATCTTTTTCTCCGAGATGTAGTCGGGAACCATCCGCTTGGAGGTGCACTTGGCCGCCAGCTTCGTGAGATACCAGTAGGGAGAGTCCTCGTGGATGTTGTCCTCCTCCAGCACGTAGATCAGCTTGGGGAAGGCGGGGGTGATCCACACGCCGTCCTCGTTCTTCACGCCCTCGTAGCGCTGTTCCAGGGTCTCCTCGATGATGAGGGCCAGGTCCTTGCGCTCCTGCTCGTTCTTGGCCTCCCCCAGGTACATGAAGACCGTGACGAAGGGGGCCTGTCCGTTGGTGGTCAGCAGGGTCAGCACCTGATACTGAATGGTCTGGACGCCGCCCCGGACCTCCTCCCGGAGGCGGGTCTCCACCAGTTTGGAGAGGCTGTCCTCGTCCAGGGTGACGCCGATTCCCTTCAGCTCCTCTTCCACGATGACCCGGAGCTTCTTCCGGCTCACGTCCACGAAGGGGGCCAGATGGGCCAGGGAGATGGACTGGCCGCCGTACTGGTTGGAGGCCACCTGGGCCACGATCTGCGTGGCGATGTTGCAGGCTGTGGCGAAGCTGTGGGGCCGCTCGATGAGGGTCCCGGTGATGACGGTGCCGTTTTGCAGCATGTCCTCCAGGTTCACCAGATCGCAGTTGTGCATGTGCTGGGCAAAGTAGTCGGAGTCGTGGAAGTGAATGATGCCCTCCTGATGGGCCTCCACGATCTCCTTGGGCAGCAGCAGCCGCTCGCTGAGATCCCGGGAGACCTCGCCGGCCATATAGTCCCGCTGGGTGGAGTTCACCACCGGGTTTTTATTGGAGTTTTCCTGCTTGGCTTCCTCGTTGCAGCACTCAATGAGGCTGAGGATGCGGTCGTCGGTGGTGTTGCTCCGGCGGACCAGGGAGCGGGTGTAGCGGTAGGTGACGTAGTTCTTCGCCACCTCAAAGGCCCCGTGGGCCATGATCTGATATTCCACCAGATCCTGGATTTCCTCCACGGAAGGGGAACGGCCCAGCTCCTGACATGCCAGCTCCACGGATTCCGCAATCCGGCGGACCTGGGTGGAGGTCATGCGCTTTTCCGCGTCGATGCTCTCGTTGGCTCGGGTGATGGCCGATAAAATCTTGGTGATGTCGAACGAGACCTCGGTGCCGTTCCTCTTGATAACTTTCATTTGTATCCCCCTATGTTGAATGTGTGCCGGACTTGACCACAATACGTTGGCAGTGGGCTGAGTATATCACACAAGATATAGGGGGTGCAAGTGTTTTTTGCGACATTCTTGAAAAATTATCCGGCCCCCTGCGGAGGGGCGGATTCCCCAACGCCAGCAGCGGCAAGGGTTTGCGGGTGCTTGGAAATGATTGTAAAAAATTACGGGGGAAAATTCTACATTCTGACGGAGGCCGCCTCACTCTCCCTCCGCCAGCCGGTAGCCCACGCCCACCTCGGTGAAGAGGTATTCCGGCTCGGCGGGGTTGCGCTCGATCTTCCGGCGGATGTTGGCCATGTTGACCCGGAGAATCTGGTTGCCGCTGCCCGCCCGGGGGCCCCAGAGCTCCTTGATGATGGCGTCGTAGGTCAGCACCTTCCCGGCGTGCTTGCCCAGGAGGGCCACGATGCGGAACTCGCTGAGGGTCAGCTTCACGTTCTCCCCCCGGACCAGGACCTGGTGCTTGTTGTAGTCGATGACCAGCTCCCCCACGGAGTAGGTGCCCCTCTGGGCGATTTCGTCGTTGCCGCTGGCGGTGCGGGTGTGGCGGATAGCCGTGCGGACCCGGGCCAGCAGTTCCCCGGTGCCGAAGGGCTTGGTGAGATAGTCGTCGGCCCCCTGGTCCAGGGCCGTCACCTTGTCCCGTTCGTGGGACCGGGCGGAAACCACCACCACCGGCAGGCTGGACCAGCCCCGGAGCTGGCGGAGGATGTCCAGCCCGTCCATGTCCGGCAGGCCCAAGTCCAGAATCACCAGATCCGGACAGTGGGAGGTAATCATGGACAGGCCCTCCGCTCCGGTGCGGGCCTGGATGGTCTCATAGCCCTGGCCGTCCAGCACGGCAGCGATGAACTGGGCAATGCTCTTCTCGTCCTCGACGACCAAGATTTTTTCCCGGATATTCATAGGAATACCTCCTGTTGGGCCGTGGGCAGGCGGAAGACAAGCTCCGCTCCCCGGGGCAGATTTCCGGCGGTGATGGTTCCTCCGTGGGCCAGGACGATGGCCCGGCAGACGGAAAGGCCCAGACCCATATTCCGCTTCCCGTCTCCGTCCGGCGTGCGGCGGGAGTGGAGGCGGCCGTCAAAGAGGCTGTCCAGCTCCCGTTTGGGAATGCCGCCGCCGTCGTCCCGCACCGTAATCCGGGCGAAGCCCTCCTCCGCCTCCAGAAGCAGGGCAATGTTGGCGGCCCGTCCGTGGACGGCGGCGTTTTCCAGAAGGTTGGCCAGCACCTGTTCAATGAGGATGGGGTCCATGGGGACCATCAGCAGCTCCTCGGGTGCGGAGACAGTGACGTTCACCTGGGGGAAGCGGCGGCGAAACTTCTGGGCCGCGGCTCCCAGCACCTCCTCGGCGGGCTCGGGCTCCTTGGCGATGCGGGCCTGGGCGTCCCCCATGCGGGTGATGGAGAGGAGGTTTTCCACCACCCGGATGAGCCACTGGGCCTCCTCCCGGGCGTTTTCCAGCAGCTCCCGCTGTTCCTGGCTTGAGAGACTGGGATTTTCCAGCACGGCGGAGGTGGAGCCCACGATGGAGGTCAGGGGCGTGCGGATGTCGTGGGAGACGGAGCGGAGAAGGTTGGCCCGCATCTTCTCCCGCTCGTTCTCCGCCAGGAGGCCGGCCTGACGCTTGGCCTGGGCGGTGAGGGTGCTGGTGATGAGGGAGATCATCAGCAGGGTGAAGAAGGTGAGGGGATAGCCGGGATTATGGAAGTCGAAGGCCCAATAGGGGTAGGTGAAGATGAAATTGACGAAGATGACCCCCAGGACCACGGAGATGGACCCATAGAGGTAACCTCTGGTGAGCCGGGAGATCAGCAGTACCGCCAGCACGAAAACCGGGGCGGCAAAACCGTCGATGCTGCCCGCCAGCCAGAGGATGAGGCACAGCCCCACCGCGCAGAGGAGGATGGCGGCGGTGATAAGGAAATCCCGCCGGGAGGTGGGAAAGAGGGGGGAGGCCCAGGGCTTGCGGAAGGCCATGGCGGAAGCTCCTTTCTGTAACGGAAAGTCGATTTTTTCATTATAACAGAAATTCCGGCAAAATTCAATCTCCGGACTCCCGTCGGAAATGTCCCGGCGCGGATTTCGGGGAAGGGTACGGGCCTGCCCGCCTGTCCGGGCCGCCTTGGGCACCGGGGGGCGCTACCTGAGTGAAATCTTCGGACGGGGTCTTCCCCCCGCCCCCAAAAGCCCTCGGAGCCACAGCGCGTCCTTCCGTCCCACCACCCGGAACGCAAGCCACAAAGAGCCCAGGGCCAGCAGATAGCACCCCATGGGGACCAGCGCCCCCGCCGCCCCCGGCTGGGGCCGGAGGAGGAACACCGGCAGGGCGGCGGCGGCTCCGCAGAGGGCGGACCTCACCGCCGGGCCCGGGGAGAACCGGAGGCCCGCCGACCGGCCCAGCCGCCGGAGGCTCAGGGCGAAGTTCACCAAGTGAGAGGCGGCGAAGCTGAAATAATAGCCCCCCATGCCGAACCTGGGCAGCAGCAGCCAGAGCAGGGCCACGTCCAGCAGGTTCGTCAGCAGGTTGTACCGGGCGTTGGCGCTCTGCTGGCCCAGGCCCTTGCACATGGCGTCCACCACGATGTCCAGGTAGAGAATGGGAACCAGAGGGGCATAGAGCCGGAGACAGGCCCCGGCGGCCTCACTGCGGTAGAGCAGGGTTCCCAGGGGCCGGGCGGCGGCGAAGACGGCCCCTCCGGCGCAGATGCCGAAGAGCCAGGAGACCCGGAGCCCCTGCCGGGCCAGATACCGGACCCGGACCTGCCCCCGGTGCTGGGAACAGCGGGAGAACTCCGCCACCAGCAGGTCCGCCAGGGAGGCCAGAATGGCCGTGGGAAACATCAGCACCGGGAAGACCATGCCGTGGAGCACGCCGTAATCCGCCATGGCGTTGACGGTTCCGGCGAAGAGGGCCAGGCGGCGGGGGATGATAAGGTTTTCCACCGTGTTCAGCCCCGCCCGGAGATCGTCCGCCAGCCCCACCGGCAGAGCCAGCCCGAAAACCCGCCGCCAGGGGGGCCGTTCCCCCCGGCCCTGGGGGGAGCCCTCCCGCCGGAGGCCCCATAGAGCCGCCAGGGACAGCGCCCCGGCCAGGGAGGACCCCAGAGCCACCGACAGGCAGGCCCGCTCCACGTCTCCGCCCGCCCAGCGGGAGAGGAGGGTGAAGGTGACGGCGATGGCGCAGCCCTGCTCCCAAAACTCCACCGCCACCAGGGTCCGCAGCCGCCCGGCGGCGGTGAAGAGGCCGGTCATCACGCCGTTGAGGCAGCTCACCGGCAGGAACAGGGCGAAGGCCCGGAGGGCCGCCTCCCCGGCGGCGTCCCCGATCCAGCCCCCGGCGATGCGGGGAGTGAGGACCCAGAGCCCCGCCGCCGTGGGCAGGGCAAAGAGAAGGCAGTACCGGATACAGCCGGACAGGGCGGGCCGGACGCTCCGCCGCCGTCCCAGAGCCTCGGCGGAGAGGTAGAGGGCGCAGGTCCTGGCCCCGGCGGAGCCCAGGGTGAAGGCCAGCGCCCGCACGGAGAGAATCAGCTGCAAAAGGCCCACCCCCGCGGCCCCCACCCGGCCGGAGAGATAGACCTGAAAGCTCATGCCCGCCAGCCGGAGGACCAGATTGGCCCCGGTGAGCAGCAGAGCGCCGTAAAACATGGTGCTTCCTTTTTTCAAAACAACACACCTCCGTCCTACACTATATGGACAGGGCGGGGCGGGTAGGACAAAAAGGGGAGGGCCCGGCGCTTTCACCCCTGCGCCGCATGGCTCCGGCATAAAATGCGCAGCGGGAGGTTCCCGCGGGGCGGGTTGAATTTGCCGGGAAATTGTGGTAAACTTTATAAAATGGTAAATATGGCCGGAAGGGGGGACAAACGGTGCTGTTCCGAATTGAGGATGTGGCGGGCTTCTCGCCGAATCTGCGGAGCTATGGCAGTGCTCCGGAAATTCGGCTGGAGAAGGACCGGGTGGATGCTTACATTGCGGAAAAAATCCGGGACCAGGTCAACGGCGCGGAAAAGCGGGATGCCCTGAGCTATTCCCAATCCCTGGCGGTCTGCCTATTGAAATACAACCGCTTCACCGACAATGAGCTGCATTTTTTTGGGGCGAACCCCGAGGTGAAGCAAATCATGGATTACGTCTTTTACCGCACCCGGAAGGGGAACTTCAGGGAGAAGCGGTATTCCCTGGCGGAGCGCGTTTCCGGTGCGCCGCTGTTTCGCGGAGACGGCATAATCTTCCTCCGGGGCTTTCTGGTGGACGCGGCGGACAACCGCCTGCTGGACGCCTATTTGAACCGCTATGCCGGCGCGGGCCGGAAGGCCTACGCCTCTCCGGAGAAGGACCGGGAGGTCATCGCCCTGAATCCCCCCGGGGGCTGGGTGATCCGGGAGCACATGGACGCGGTGTACACCCTCTACGCCCTCCAGCTCCGGTATGGCTTCCTCAAACAGCCGGAATGGGCCGGGGCCCTTGCCGGGGAGGTGCGGGCCATGGACCCTTTCCGGTTTGCCGCCGCTCCCGGCGAACAGGAGGCCGCCGCACAGTTGATTTGCTATCTGTCCAGGTTCTGGAGCCGTGAGGAGCGGATCAGCCGGAGAATCTACAGCGACCAGACCCGGCAGGAGCACCTGTCCATGTGCTTCGACCCCATTTTGCAGTTTGATGCCATTTTGAACGAGCCTTTTGAAGAGGCCTATGGGCTTTGCCGCCAGTATAACCTCCAGGCGCTGTCATGGCTGTTCTGGGATTTCTGCGCCCGGTATCTGGCGGAAAGCGGGGGATTGTAATGCCGGGAAACACATTTATGAGGACTAAGAAGGAGAACAGACCTATGACAATTGCCGTCGTCGCCGGGACCCCGGTGGACACCCAAATGGGTGTGGACCTGATAAACCGCAGGGGGGCGGAGGCCCTGGGCTTCCCCGTCTCCCGGACTCCGGAGGAGCAGACCGCCTTCCAGGTGGGCTCCCGGTCCGCCCGGGAGGCCGCCGTGGGGGCCATTTTAGATCAAATCAAGGCCCGGGGCCTGGACCGGGTGCTGGTGTACTGCAACTCCCTCAGCGCCAGCATCGACGCCCGCGCCCTGGGGGCGGCCCGGGGCCTTCGGGCATGGACGCCCATGGACGTGTACGGGGAGATTGCCGGGAAGTACCGCCGGGTGGGGGTTCTGGCCGCCAACTGCCAGGGAGCCGCCGGGGTGGAGCGGGCTATGGTGAATGCCTCCCCGGAAATTCTGGTCCTGGGGGCGGCCGATCTGGCGCTGGTCCAGGGCGTGGAGGCGGGCACGCCGCCGGAGAAGCTGCTGAAGGACTGCGGCCTGGAGCACCTCCTCCGCTTCTTCGAGGACAGCGGCGCGGAGGCGGTGGTGCTGGGCTGTACGCACTTCCCCTATGTGAAGGAGGCCCTCCAGGCCCGGACATCCCTGCCGGTGCTGGATCCGGCGGAGCGGCTGGCGGAGCTGGCCCTTGGGAATTGACCGGCCCGCCGGGGTAAAAATCCCGTGTCAAATCCGCTGCGAACCGCCCTTCCGTTTGCCGGAAGGGCGGTTTTTCTCCCCGGGGGAAGGGGAGGGGAAGTGTCCGGAACCGTTAAGACAGCGCAAGAAAAGGTAAAATTCCCAGAAAAAAAGCAGTTCACAGACTGGACATTTTTAGAAGCATGGTGTACAATGTCAGGAAGTATGTGATAGTCTGTCCAGGCAGGTCAGCCGTCCCGACGGCGGGTGGTCCTGACCTCCGCGCCCGGGCCGCTGTCAGGAGTAAAAAATGATGAGGTGAAATAATGGCACAAGCGTTCTTCGGCGGCGTTCATCCCCACGACATGAAAGCCGCGACCAATGAAAAGGCCATCGAACAGCTGCCCGCACCGGCACAGGTGGTCATTCCCATGTCCCAGCATTTCGGCGCGCCATGCACCCCCCTGGTGAAGGCCGGCGACCATGTGAAGGTGGGCCAGAAGATCGGCGAGTTCCGCGGTCTCGGCGCCCCTATTCACGCCAGTGTTTCCGGCACCGTCAAGGCGGTGGAGCCCCGGCCCTATTCCATGGGCGGAAACATCCTGTCCGTGATTATTGACAACGACGGCCGGGACGAGGTCAGCGAGGAGATCCAGGCCCCCGCGAACCCGGACGCCCTTAGCGTGGACGAGATGGTGGAAATCGTGAAAAACGCCGGTATCGTCGGCATGGGCGGCGCCACCTTCCCCACCCACGTGAAAATTTCCGGCGGCGTGGGAAAAGTGGACACGGTGATCATCAACGGCGCGGAGTGCGAACCCTACATCACCGGCGACCACCGGGCCATGCTGGAGCGCTCCGAGGAGGTCATCGGCGGCGCGACCTACCTTGCCAAAATGTTCGGCGTGGAAAAGGTCGTCATCGGCGTGGAGGTCAACAAACAAAACGGCATTGACCAACTGAACAAGACCATTGCGGAAAAGCACGCCCCCGTGGTGGTGGAGGGTCTCCGCTGCCGCTACCCTCAGGGCGGTGAGAAGCAGCTCTGCCAGGCCATCACCGGCAAGCAGGTGCCCCCGGGAGGGCTTCCCAGCAACATCGGATGCGCGGTCTTCAATATCAATACCACCTGCGCCATCTTCAAAGCGATTACCACGGGAATGCCTGTGGTGAAAAAGGTGGTGACGGTCTCCGGCTCCGGCGTGGTGGAGCCCAAGAATATCGAGTGCCCCATCGGTACCCCCGTCTCTCTGCTCTTCGACTTCTGCGGCGGGCTGAAGGACGGCACCTACAAGCTCATCGCCGGCGGCCCCATGATGGGCATGGCCCAGTACACCGCCGACATCCCCGTGGCCAAGGGCACGGGCTGCATGCTGGCCTTCTGCGAGAAGGAAGAGCAGACCGTGGAGCATCCCCAGTGCATCCGCTGCGGCAAGTGCGTGGGCGTGTGCCCCATGCACCTGGAGCCCCTGTTCCTGTACCAGTATGCCTCCAAGGGCTTGGTTGACGAATTGAACGACGCCCATATCATGGACTGCATGGAGTGCGGCGCCTGCGCCTACACCTGCCCTGCCCGGCTCCACCTGACCCACATGTTCAAGACCGGCAAGCAGCTGGTCAAGGACGCTGCGGCCAAGGCCAAGAAAGCCGCCGAAGAGGCGAAAAAGGAGGTTGTCAACAAATGACGGACTATAAGAATCTCAAGCTGATCGCCACCTCCTCGCCCCATATCCGCGGAAGCGAGACCACCCAGGGCATCATGAAGGACGTCATCATCGCCATGCTGCCCGCCCTGGCTTACGCCTGCTTCAACTTCGGCCTCCGGGCCCTGACGCTGACCCTGGTTTCCGTGGCCGGGTGCGTGTTCTTCGAATGGCTGTACCGCAAGATCATGAAGAAGCCCCAGTCCTTCCAGGACCTCTCCGCTGTCGTCACCGGCATGCTGCTGGCCTTCGTCAGCCCCGTGCAGATTCCCTACTGGATGATTCTCATCGGCGACGCCTTTGCCATCATCCTGGTCAAGCAGCTCTTCGGCGGCATCGGCAAGAACTTTGTGAACCCCGCCCTGGCGGGCCGGGCCGTGCTGCTGGCCAGCTACGCCGGGTCCATGACCACCTGGGTGGACCCCGCCCAGAACAAGGCGGCCCTCTTTGGCTCCAACGTGGACATTGTCACCGCCGCCACGCCCCTCAGCTACATGAAGGGCACCGACCCCGCTGCCCTGGCGGAGAGCTTCGGGACTCTCACCGGTACATACGGCGTGAAGGAGATGTTCCTGGGCCAGATCGGCGGCTCCCTGGGCGAGGTCTCCGCCCTGATGCTCATCATCGGCGGCGTGTATCTCATCTGGCGGAAGGTCATCAACTGGCAGACTCCCGTGGCGTACATCGGCACCGTGGCCGTCCTCACCTTCCTGTTCCCCAAGGCCGGGAGCAGCCTGGACTGGATGCTGTACAGCATCTTCGGCGGCGGCCTCATGCTGGGCGCGTTCTTCATGGCCACCGACTACGCCACATCTCCCGTCACCAAAAAGGGCCAGTTGATCTTCGGCGTGGGCTGCGGCCTCTTCACCGTGCTGATCCGCTACTTCGGCTCCTATAACGAGGGCGTGTGCTACTCCATCATGGTCATGAACCTGTTTGTGCCCTTCATCGACAAGTACACCAAGCCCGTGCGCTTCGGCGTTGTGAAATCCGATAAGAAGGAGGGGGCCGCGAAATGAGCACCAAGAGCAAGGAAACCGTCCAGATGGACCCCGCATATATCATCAAACTGACTGTGACGCTGTTTGTCACCTGCTGCGTGGTGGCTGCGGCGCTGGGTGGCGTCAACGCCGTTACGGAAGAAAAAATCGACGACATCAACAGGGCAAACACCGTGGCGGCTATGAAAGCCGTTGTGGCGGACCCGGACAACACCACCTTCTCCGATGAACTGCCCCTCACCGACGAGATGACCGCCGCCGCCGGAAGCGTCGCCCTGGACTCCGTGTATGAGGCCCAGGTGGGCGGTGCCGGTGCGGGCTATGCCATCAAGGTGGTGGCCAGCGGCTCCCAGGGCAAGATTGAAATGATGGTGGGCGTGGACGGCGAGGGAACCGTCACCGGCGTGTCCATTGTCAAAAACGCGGAAACCGCGGGCATCGGCTCCAAGGTCATGACCAACATGCCCACCGCTTCCGGCGTGGGTGTCCTGAGCCAGTTCGAGGGCAAGAGCGCCGCCGACGGCGTCCTGACCGTGGGGGCCAATGTGGATGCCATCTCCGGCGCCACGGTCTCCACCCGGGGCGTGACCAACGGCGTCAACGCCGCGCTGGCTGTGGCCGGCGTGATGGGCTGAGAAAGGGGGAGCTGACACATGAATATCGGAAAACAGTTGAAAGAGGGTCTGCTGACCCAAAACCCCGTTCTGGTGCAGATGCTGGGCCTGTGCTCCACCATGGCCATCACCACCTCCATCATGAACGGCCTGGGCATGGGCGTGTCCGTGCTCATCATCCTGACGGCGGCCAACGTGGTTATCTCCGCCATCCGGAAGATCGTCCCCGACAAAATCCGCATTGCCATGTTCATCGTGGTCATCGCGGGCTTTGTCACCTGCGTGGATTTGCTGCTGCAGGCCTTCTTTGAGTCCATTGCCGCCTCCCTGGGCGTGTTCATTCCGCTGATCGTGGTGAACTGTATCATCCTGGGCCGGGCGGAGTCCTTCTCCTATAAGAACGGCATCGGCGCGTCCTTTTTCGACGGCATCTTCCAGGGCCTGGGCTACACCGCCGTTCTGCTGGCGATGTGCTTCATCCGGGAGCTGCTGGGCGCGGGGACCCTGGCGGGCTTCCGCATCATTCCGGAGCAGTTCCCCATCGGCATTCTGACGCTGCCCGTGGGCGGCTTCCTGGTGCTGGGCTGCCTGATTGCCGCCATGCAGTGGGCGCTGTCCAAGAGTAAGGAGGGCAAGTAAATGGATCAGATTTCAAAACTCCTGGCGATTACGCTGGCCGCCATTCTGGCGAATAACTTCATCTTCTCCCAGTTCCTGGGCATTTGCCCCTTCCTGGGCGTGTCCAAGAAGGTGGACACCGCCGTGGGCATGGGCTTCGCCGTGACCTTCGTCATGGGCCTGGCCTCCGCCATCACCTGGGCGGTGTACAACTTCATCCTGGTACCCCTGGATCTGAAGTACATGCAGACCGTGGCCTTCATTCTGGTCATCGCGTCTCTGGTGCAATTCATCGAGATGTTCCTTCAGAAGTCCATGCCCTCCCTGTACACGGCCCTGGGCGTGTACCTGCCCCTGATCACCACCAACTGCGCGGTGCTGGGCGTGGCCCTGCTGAACATCCAGGAGAGCTACAACTTCATCGAGTCCGTGGTCTACGGCATCACCGGCGGCATCGGCTTCCTGGTTGCCATCGTGCTCTTTGCCAGCATCCGGGAGCGGCTGGTCTTCGCCGAGTATCCCAAGAGCTTCGAGGGTTTCCCCATCGCGCTGGTCACTGCCGGTCTCATGGCCCTGGCGTTCATGGGCTTCTCCGGCTTGGTAATTTGGTAAGGGAGGCGGCTGAGTAATGATGAATGTTGTATTTGCGGTCGCTGTCCTGGGTGTCTTAGGCGCGATCTTCGGTCTGGTCCTGGCCGTGGCCTCCAAGATTTTCGAGGTGAAGAAGGACCCCCGTGAGGAAGCGATTCTGGGCCTGCTGGCCGGCGCCAACTGCGGCGGCTGCGGCTATCCCGGCTGCGGCGGCTGTGCCGCCGCCATCCTGGCGGGGGAGGCCCCCGTCACCGCCTGCGCCCCCGCCGGGGCGGAAAATGCCGCCGCCATTGCCAAGATCATGGGCATGGAGGCTCCCACCGGGGAGCGGCAGGTGGCTTTCGTCCGCTGCACCGGCGGCGTCAACGCGAAAAAGCGCTTTGACTATGTGGGCGTCAAGGACTGCATCTCCGCGACAAAGGTCGCGGGCGGCCCCCTGGAGTGCGCCTTCGGCTGCCTGGGCTTCGGCTCCTGCGTGGCCGCGTGCCAGTTCGGCGCCATGTCTATCGGCCCCGGCGGCACCGCCGTGGTGGACCCGGACAAGTGCACCGCCTGCATGGCCTGCGCCGCCGCCTGCCCCCGGCACCTGATCACCTCCGTCCCCGTGTCCAAGAAGGTCCACGTGGGCTGTGCCAACCAGGACAAGGGCAAAGCCGCCATGAGCGTCTGCTCCACCTCCTGCATCGGCTGCGGCCTGTGCCAGAAGGAGTGCAAAAAAGACGCCATCCATGTGGAAAACGGGGTGGCGGTCATCGACTATGACAAGTGCGTGGGCTGCAAGCTCTGCACCAAGGTCTGCCCCAGAGACGCCATTCTCCCCGTGGCAACCGCCGAGGAGAAGGAAAAGTACAAGGCCATCAAGAAGGCCCAGGCTGAAAAGGCCAAGGCCGCGGAGCCCGCCGGAAAGTAACCCTTCAAGATGCTGGAAAATGCCTCGGGCCTCGGCCCGGGGCATTTTTTCCCATCAAGGTTGACCTGGATTTTTATGGAATTTATCGGAGGGCCTTGTATTTTGCCGGAAGCTGGTATATGATAGGAAACGTCCCCGGCGAGAGCCGGGAGAACAGAGGCAGAGTAGGGACACGTGTGTAAAAGTGCCGGAGAGACGGGGAGTTGCTCTTTGGACGAAGGAAGAAATTCCGCAGTGCGCGTCCCGCATCCCGCTGCCGCATATGGGAACGGACTTCCTCTGTGCGGCATACTGCCGCAATTTCAGAGGAGGTTTTTGTTATGCCCAAAAAGAATGTGAAACGGATGTGCTATGCCGCTCTGCTGGCGGCCATGTACCTGCCCCTGTCGCTCTACGCGGCGGTGCAGGTGGGGAATGTGCGGATTTCCTTCGGCTCCCTGCCGGTGGTGGTGGCGGCTCTGCTCTTCGGCCCGGTGGATGCGGTAATCGTGGCCATGGTGGGCGAGTTCTTCAAACAGCTTTTGACCTACGGCTTCACCTACACCACGGTGCTGTATCTGCTTCCCCCGGCCCTCCGGGGACTGGTGGTGGGCCTGGGGGCCCTTGTGCTGCTGTCCCTCCGGGGCCAGCGGCTGGAGGAGCGGCGGATGCTTTGCTATGCTGCTTGCATTGCGGCGGCCGTCTGCACCACCCTGGGCAACACCCTGGTGAACTGGCTGGACAGCGTGCTGATGGGCTACTATTTCCCCGGCTTGATTCTGGGGGATTTTGTCTGGCGGCTCATAGTGGGCATGATCAACGCCGTGGTGATGTCCTCCCTGGCAATTCCCCTGGTGAAGACGCTCCGGCAGCGGAACGTGGTCAGCCTATAAAGGAGGCGGCATCATGACGGGAGAAGAGGCCGTGGCCTACATCTGGTCCCACGGCTGGGAGGCCCATGCCCCGGGCCTGGACCGGATCCGGGAGCTGCTGCGCCGCCTGGGAGACCCCCAGAAGGAGCTGAAATTCATCCACGCGGCGGGCACCAACGGCAAGGGCAGCGTCTGCGCCTGTCTGGCCTCCGTGCTGGAGGCGGCGGGCTATCGGGTGGGGCTGAACACGTCGCCGCACCTGGAGCGCTTTCACGAGCGCATCCGGGTGAACGGGCAGGAGATTTCCGACGGGGCCCTGGGGGCGGTGACGGAGCGGGTCCGTTCCGCCGCCGGGGCCATGCGGGTCCACCCTACGGAGTTTGAGCTGATCACCGCCGCCGCCTTCCTGCATTTTCTGGAACAGCGCTGTGACATCGTGGTTCTGGAGACCGGCCTGGGCGGGGAGCTGGATGCCTCCAACGTCATCGAGACTCCGGAGCTGGCAATCCTCACCGCCATGGGCATGGACCATGCCGCCATTCTGGGACCCACCCTCCGGGATGTGGCCGCCGCCAAGGCGGGAATCATCAAGACCGGAGGAACCGTGGTCAGCCGGGGAGGCTGTCCGGAGGCGGATGAGGTCTTCCGCCGGACCTGCCGGGAGCGGGGGGCGTTTCTTACGGAGACGGACCTCTCCCGGCTGCGGGTGCGGCGGCTGGACCTGGAGGGTGCGGTTTTCGACTTCGCCCCCTGGGAGAACCTGACCATTCCCCTGGCGGGGGCCTATCAGGCAGAGAACGCCGCCCTGGCCCTGACGGCCCTGGAGGCCTTGCGGGGGAGGGGCTGGAGCATTCCGGAGGAGGCCCTCCGCCGAGGGCTGGCGGCGGTCCGCTGGCCTGGGCGGTTTGAAATTTTGGGAAGAGCGCCCGCCGTCCTCCTGGACGGGGCCCACAACGCCCACGGGATGCGGGCGGCGGTGGAGAGCCTTCGGACCCTCTTCCCCGGGAAGCGGCTGACCTTCCTCCTGGGGATCCTGGCGGACAAGGACGCCGGGGAGATGCTGGACCTGCTGGCCCCCCTGGCAGAGCGGGCGTTCGTCCTCCGGCCGGACAGTCCCCGGGCCATGGACCCGGCGGCGCTGTGCGCCCTGCTGGCGGCGCGGGGAGTGGAGGCCCGGCCCTGCGCCTCTGCGGAAGCGGGACTGGAGGCCGCCCTGGCGGCGGCGGAGAGGGATGGCGCCGTCTGCGCCCTGGGATCCCTGTACCTCTGCGGCGAGGTCCGGTCCGCCTGGCTTAAAAGACGCTAAAAAAGGGAAAACACCGCCCGGCGCTTGACAAGCCGGGCGGATACCTTTATGATAAGGAAGAATCTACATTTTGTCACGGCGGCGGACCGTCATTTCCGTCACTATGCCGGGGGCGGCAGGAGAGGAGGCAGATTGTCATGGAGCGGATCACCAGCAGGACGAATCCCCTCTGCGTCCACCTGCGGAAGCTGGCCTCCTCCCGTTCCTACCGCGAGGAAACGGGAGAATTTTTGTGCGACAGCCCCAAGCTCCTCCGGGAGGCGGCCCAGTGGGGCGCGCCGGTCCGGGCCCTGCTGTACACGGAGGGAACGGAGCTGCCCCGGGAGCTGGAGGGGCGCGTTCCCCGGGCGGCTCAGGTCAGCGAGAGCGTCATGCGCTCTGTCAGCCCTATGGAGACCCCCCAGGGGGTCGTCTTTTCCTGCCGTTTCCCCGGAGGCGGCCCGCCGGAGCGGCTGGAGTCGGACGCCCGGGGACGGATGCGGTATCTGGTGCTGGACGGCGTCCAGGACCCGGGAAACGTGGGCACCATCCTCCGGACGGCGGATGCCTTCGGGGCCGCGGTGATTCTGCTTCCCGGCTGTGCGGACCTCTACAACCCCAAGACGGTCCGGGCGGGGATGGGGGTTCATTTCCGCTCCGTCATCCACCGCTGTACGCTGGAGGAGCTGACGGCCCTGCTGAGGGCGGCGGACCTGCCCCTTTACGGCGCGGCCCTCCGGGAGGATACCGCCGACGTGCGGGAGGTGGACCTCCGCCGCTGTGCCATGGCCGTGGGCAGCGAGGGCCGGGGCCTCTCGGCGGCGGTGCTGGCAGCCTGTGACCGAACCATTCGGATTCCCATGGGCCCCCGGTGCGAGTCCTTGAATGCCGCCTCGGCGGCCTCAGTGCTGCTGTGGGAGGCGGCCCGGGGAGAAATTTAAAAAATTGACGCTTGCATTTTGGTTTTATTTAATATAGTATAAAGGACCTTGGAACAAAGGCCTTGGGCAGAAGGAGGGGCGGACATGCTGAAATACTGGGTTTGGCTGGCGGAGCTGCCGGGCTTGAAGGGCCCGGAGCGGCTGGCGCTTCTGCGGCACTTCGGTTCGCCGGAGGACGTCTTCTTTGCCGACCGGGAGGAACTGCTCCTGACGGAGGACCTGCCCCCGGCCCGGGCGGAGCTGGCACGGAACCACGACCTCTCCGAGGCGGACCGCATTCTGGCGGACTGCCAGCGGCTGGGACAGCGCATCCTGACCCTTCAGGACGCGGAGTATCCCCAGCGCCTGCGGAACATCTTCGACCCGCCTCTGCTCCTCTATGCCCGGGGCCGCATGCCCGTCATGGACGAGGAGGCGGCCGTCGCGGTGGTGGGCACCCGGGACTGCACGCCCTACGGAACCGCCTGCGGAGAGCGGCTGGGCCGGGAGCTGGCGGTCTCCGGCGCGGTGGTGGTGACGGGTCTGGCCCGGGGCGTGGATTCCGCCGCTGCCCGGGGTGCCCTCCGGGCGGGCGGAACCGTCGTGGGCGTGACGGGCGGCGGATTGGATGTTGTCTATCCCCCAGAGAACGGGGCGCTGTACGACGACGTAGCCGCCGCCGGGGTGCTGCTGTCCGAATATCCGCCGGGCTCCCCGCCGGATAAGGCCCACTTCCCCGTCCGAAACCGGATCATGTCCGGCCTCAGCGTGGCGGCGCTGGTGGTGGAGGCCCCGGAGCGCAGCGGCGCGCTGATCACTGCCCGTCTGGCCCTGGAGCAGGGCCGGGAGGTTTACGCCGTCCCCGGGCCCATTGACGCCCCGGACAGCGTGGGCTGCAACCGCCTGATTCGGGACGGCGCAGGGCTGGCGGCAGAGGGCTGGGACGTTCTGCGGGACTTCCAGGAGCGCTTCCCGGAGAAGCTGCGTCCCGCCAAGAACCTTCCGCCCTGGACGCCCCTGCCCACCCGGCGGCGGGCCGCCCCGGAGCCCCGGCGGAGGCCGGAGGCCGTCCCGGAGCGGGCGGAGGCCGGGACAGCCTCCCGGACCGTGAGCCCGTCGGGCCTGACCGACGACCAGATGGCCCTTCTGCGGGCCCTGGATTTGGAGAATCCCATTCAGGTGGACGACCTGATTCAAAGCACCGGCATTCCCGCCCGGCGGGTCTCGTCGGCCTTGACCATGCTGGAGATTGACGGCATGGTGTGCCAGCACGACGGCAAGCGGTATACCCGCACCGTGACGCTGGCGGAATAACGCGAATTTCATCCCCCTCCCGCAGGGCGGGAAACAACGGAGGTAGCTATGGCAAAGCAGTATTTGGTCATCGTGGAATCCCCGGCGAAGGCCAAGACCATCGGGAAGTATCTGGGGAAGGAGTACACCGTCAAGGCCTGTATGGGCCACCTGCGGGATCTGCCCAAGAGCAAGCTGGGCGTGGACCCGGAGCAGGATTTTGAGCCGGTTTACCAGCCCATCAAGGGCAAGGAAGATATCATCAAGGACCTGAAAAAATCCGCCAAGGCGGCGGATACCGTGTTTCTGGCAACCGACCCGGACCGGGAGGGGGAGGCCATCTCCTGGCATCTCAAGCACCTGCTGGACCTGTCGGACGAGAAGACCCGGCGGGTGACGTTCAACGAAATCACGAAAAAGGTGGTCCAGGAGAGCATTCAGTCCCCCCGGGCCATCGACCAGAATCTGGTGGACGCCCAGCAGGCCCGGCGCATCCTGGACCGGCTGGTGGGCTATGAGCTGAGTCCCCTGCTCTGGAAGAAGGTCCGCCGAGGCCTCTCCGCCGGGCGGGTCCAGTCCGTGGCCACCCGGATGGTGGACGACCGGGAGCGGGAGATCGAGGCCTTCCAGCCGGAGGAGTACTGGACCCTGGATGCCAACCTTCTGGGCGGTCACAAGCCCTTCACCGCCCGCTACCACGGGAAGGACGGGAAGAAGGCGGAGCTGAAATCCCAGGCGGAGGTGGATGCGGTGGTCCGGGAGACGGAAGTCGCCGCCTTCTCCGTGAAGAGCGTGAAGCGCACCGACAAACAGCGCAGCCCCTCTCCCCCCTTCACCACCTCCACCATGCAGCAGGAGGCCTCCCGGAAGCTGAGCATGACCCCCCGGCGGACCATGGCCATCGCCCAGCAGCTCTACGAGGGCGTGGACATCGCCGGGGAGGGCACCGTGGGCCTCATCACCTATATGCGTACCGACTCCCTGCGCCTTTCCGAGGAGGCCCTGGCGGAGGCCAGGGACTTCATCCTGGGCCGCTACGGGGACGCCTACGCCAAAACCAACCGCTACAAGGCCAAGGCAAACGCCCAGGACGCCCACGAGGCCATCCGCCCCAGCAACGTCCGCTGGACCCCGGAGGATTTGAAAGCCGACCTCACCGGGGAGCAGTACCGGCTCTACAAGCTCATCTGGAGCCGCTTTGTGGCCTGCCAGATGTCCAACGCCGTATACGACAGCGTGTCCGTGGAGATCGCCGCCGGGAGCCACGACTTCCGGGCCAGCTCCTCCAGCCTGAAATTCGCCGGCTACACCGCCGTCTATGAAGAGGGAAAGGACGAGGAGAAGGAGGAGAAGGAATCGCCCCTGCCGGAGCTCCAGGAGGGGGACCCCTTGGCGCTGAAGGGCTTCGCCCCCAGCCAGCACTTCACCCAGCCCCCCGCCCGGTACACGGACGCCTCCCTCATCCGGGCCATGGAGGAGCAGGGCATCGGGCGGCCCTCCACCTACGCCCCCACCGTGTCCACCATTCTGGACCGGATGTACGTGGAGAAAGAGGGCAAGTATTTAAAAATCACCAACCTGGGCCGAGTGGTGACGGAGCTGATGAAGGACAAATTCACCGACATCGCCGACCTGAAATTCACCGCCCACATGGAGGAGAAGCTGGACTCCGTGGAGGGGGGGAGCATCCCCTGGAAGGGGGTCCTGCGGGACTTCTACGGGGATTTTGACAAGAACCTGAAACAGGCGGAGCAGGACCTGGAGGGCGTGCGCATCAAGGTGCCCGACGAGGTGTCCACGGAGGTGTGCCCGGAATGCGGGCGGAATCTGGTGGTGAAATCCGGCCGGTTCGGCCGCTTCCTGGCCTGTCCGGGCTTCCCGGAGTGCAGCTTCACCATGCCCCTGGTGGTGGAGATGCCGGGCCGCTGTCCCAAGTGCGGCGGGCGGCTGATGAAGCGGACGGGAAAGAGCAAGAAAAACGGGAAGCAGTACACCTACTACTGCTGTGAGCACACCACCAGCAAGGTGGAGGCGGAAAAATGTGACTTCATGACCTGGGACGTGCCGGTCAAGGACGACTGCCCGGCCTGCGGTCAGACCATGTTCAAGAAGGCGGGCAAGGGAGCCCGGAAGCCCTTCTGCATCAACCCGGCGTGCTCCAACTTCCTGCCGGAGGACAAACGGGGCTATCCCCGGTTTGCGGCCCGGAAGGAGGGGGAGGAGCCCCCCGCGGCGGAGGAAACGCCGGAGAAGCCCGCCGAGAAGAAACCGGCGGCCAAGAAGACAACGGCCAAGACCACGAAAGCGGCCTCCGCCAAGAAACCGGCGGCGAAAACGGCTGCGGCGGCGAAGAAAACCACGGCGAAAAAACCCGCTGCAAAGAAAACAACCGCCAAGAAAGCCGAGACGCCGGAGGAGGGCTAAGAGAGCTCTTTCGCGGCGGCGAAAGCAGCCTGGAACATGGCTTCCTGCTCCATGAGGGCGCGGGCGTTCAAGGCAAGGACGTACTGCTGGAGGAGCGCCTGACAGCACTCCGGCAGGGCGGCGGACAGCGCGCCGTAGAGCTGGGCAAGCTCGGCGGCGTAGGCGTCCCGCGCGCGGCTGTCTATGTATCCGTCCAGAGCGTAGGCACGGAGATCGTCGCAGATGGTTTGCATTAAGGGTGACATAGGGTTGCCTCCAATCTGAAACTTAGTTGCATATTATTATATATGCAACTAAGTTGCTTGTCAAGAGGGAATTATGGAGACTTTTGCAAAGCGGCTCAAAGGATTGCGAAAAGAGAAGAAATGGACTCAAGCACAGATGGCAGAGTATCTGCAATGCAGTTTGCGGGCTTACCAGTATTATGAATCCGCAACGCATTATCCTGAGATTCCCGATTTGATGAAACTGGCCGATTTCTTTGGTGTGTCTACCGATTATTTGTTGGGAAGGTCTGAGGAGAGATAGGCGGAAACCTGGGGGAGGGCGGACACATGCCCCCTACCACCAGATCAGCGGCAGCGGAAAGAGGAGCCTGTCCATTCGGTGAAGGACAAACCCCCGCCGAATCCGATTGCGCGAGGGAAGTCATTCCGGCTCCGCCGATCATTCAGCCGCGGTCCCCCGTCCCCCGCAGGCCGTTACTTCTTTTTCTCTTTTGGACCGTGCACGGCCCGTTTTCTCGTTTTCTTCTGGAAGAAAAAGAGAAAATGGGGGGTGCAATGCCCAGCCATCATCATGGCTGAAATCCCCCCCGCCCGCAAGGGCGAGTACAACCCCCACCCAGGAGGTGAATCCCCATGCAAGTAACCGTCATCGGCGCCGGCCTGGCCGGCAGCGAATGTGCCTGGCAGCTTGCCAAACGAGGCGTCAGCGTGACCCTTCGGGAGATGAAGCCCGAAAAAAAGACCCCCGCCCATGAAACGGCGTACTTCGCCGAGCTCTGCTGCTCCAACTCCCTGCGGAGCGACCAGCTGGAAAACGCCGTGGGCCTCTTGAAAGAAGAGCTCCGCCGCCTGGACTCCCTCATCCTCTCCTGCGCCGACGCCACGCGGGTGGAGGCCGGCGGCGCCCTGGCGGTGGACCGCCACGGCTTTGCCCGGCTGGTGACGGAGCGGCTGCAAAGCCACCCCAACATCACCGTGGTCCCCGGGGAGGTGACGGAGCTCCCGGAGGGCGAGGTGGTTGTGGCCTCCGGCCCCCTGACCTCCGACGCCCTGGCGGAACGCCTCCAGGCTTTGCTGGGGGACGATTCGGCCCTCCACTTCTACGACGCGGCGGCCCCCTTAGTCTCCGCCGAGAGCATCGACATGGAAAAGGCCTGGATGGGCTCCCGCTATGACCGGGGCACGGCGGACTACGTGAACTGCCCCATGTCCGAGGAGGAGTACGAGACCTTCTGGCAGGCCCTCACCACCGCCCAGGAGGCGGAGGTCCACGGCTTTGAGGACAAGCGGGTATTTGAGGGCTGCATGCCCGTGGAGGTTATGGCCCGGCGGGGCCGGGAGACCCTCTGCTACGGGCCCCTGAAGCCCCGGGGTCTCACAGACCCCAGGACGGGAAGGGAACCCTATGCCGTGGTCCAGCTCCGGCGGGACAACCAGGAGGGCAGCGTGTACAATCTGGTGGGCTTCCAGACCCACCTGCGCTTCCCGGAACAGCGGCGGGTGTTCTCCATGATCCCCGCCCTTCACGACGCGGAGTTCCTGCGCTACGGCGTCATGCACCGCAATACCTTCCTGAACTCCCCCCGGCTTCTGGACCGCTACTACCGCCTCAAGGCGGAGCCCCGCATCTCCTTTGCCGGGCAGATGACCGGCGTGGAGGGCTATGTGGAATCCGCCGCCAGCGGCTTCCTGGCGGGGGTGGAGACGGCCCGGCGGCTCCGGGGTCTGCCCCCGGTGGACTTCCCCCAGGAGACCGCCATCGGCGCGCTGGGGCTGTATGTCTCCAATCCGTCCGTCACGGTCTTCCAGCCTATGAACATCAACTTCGGCATCATGCCCCCGCTGGGCCGCCGAGTCAAGGGGAAACGGAACAAGAACGCGGAACTCAGCCGCCGGTCCTTGGAGCGGATAGAGGCGCTGCGGGCCGCCGCGCTGGAATAAACAGAAACAAACGGGAGGGTCAAGCATGAAGATCATCGTGGACGCTATGGGAGGGGACAACGCCCCTCTGGCCGTGGTCCAGGGGGCCCTGGAGGCCCATAAGGCATACGGCACGGATGTGATCCTGGTGGGCCGGATGGCGGACATTCTGAAGGCCGTGGAGCAGTGCGGGGAGAAGAACCTCCCCTCCGGTGTGGAGCTCCGGGACGCCGCGGAGGTGGTGGAAATCGCCGACGATCCCGCCACCGCCTTTAAAAAGAAAAAGGACTCCTCCCTGACAGTGGGCTTGAACCTGCTGAAAAGCGGCGAGGGGGATGCCTTCGTCTCCGCCGGGTCCACCGGGGCCTTGCTGGCGGGAGCCACCCTGGTGGTGAAGCGCATCCGGGGCATCCGCCGGGCGGCCATGGGACCCGTCCTGCCCACGGCGGAGGGCCGCATGCTCCTGTGCGACTGCGGGGCCAACGCCGAGTGTACGCCGGAATATTTGCTCCAGTTCGCCTACCTGGGGAATTACTACGCCAGGCGGGTCCTGGGGGTGGAGCGGCCCCGTGTGGCCCTGCTGAACATCGGCGCGGAGTCGGAGAAGGGGGACGGCCTCCGGCAGGAGACCCACGCCCTGCTGACCGAGGCGGCGAAGGCCGGACGGCTGAACTTCGTGGGGAACCTGGAGGCCGGAGACGCCATGCTGGGCGGGGCCGACGTGCTGGTAGCCGACGGCTTCACCGGGAACGTGATGCTGAAATCCCTGGAGGGCACCGCCAAGTTCCTTTTGAAGGAGCTGAAGAAGGTTTTCCTCTCCAGCACGAGGACGAAAATCGCGGCGGGGCTGGTGAGGGGAAATCTGGCGGAGATGAAAAAGCTGCTGGACCCCAGCGAGGTGGGGGGGACCCCCTTTCTGGGTATCTCCAAGCCCGTCATCAAGGCCCACGGCTCCTCCGACGCCCGGGCCATCCGCAATGCCATCCTCCGGGCGGAGGAATACGCCGCCAGCGGCTTCATCGCCGACGTTCAGGAGAACATCGAATTGATGAAAGTCGAGGCAAACAGGCAAAATTTGCCGGATGCCCCTTGACAGAGCGGCGGCGTCTGCCGTATGATAGGCTTCATGAAAAGCCTGTCGTCTCAAGAGAGACAAGTCTATGAAGGAGTGAAACGGCAATGTCAAACGAAGAGATTTTAAAAGTCCTGCGAGAGCTGGTGGCGGAGCAGTTCGCCAAGGAGCCGGAGGATATTACCATGGACACCGCCTTTGAGGGGGACCTGGGGGCGGACTCCGTGGACTTGGTGGAGCTGGTCATGGCCATGGAGGAGGAGTTCGAGGTCGGCGAGATTGAGGAGGAGGAGCTCTCCTCCCTCAAGACCGTGGGGGACGCGGTGAATTATCTGGCGAACAAGCTGAACAAGTAAACACGCCCGCCGGGAGGCAGGCGTTGAGGAAGCCCGCCCCGTGAGTCTCCACGGGGCGTCCTTTCGGAGAGGACCGCTATGGAGGAACTGGAGAAAAAACTGAATTACGCCTTTCAGAACCACGCGCTGCTGGAGGAGGCCCTGTGCCACAGCTCCTATGCCAACGAGCACCGGGCGGAGCGCCTGTCCAGCAACGAACGCCTGGAGTTTCTGGGGGATTCGGTGCTGGGCTTCGTGACGGCGGAGTTCCTCTTTGCGCAGCACCCGGATCTGCCGGAGGGGGACCTGACCCGCATCCGGGCGGCTCTGGTCTGCGAGCAGAGTCTTTACGAGGTGGCCCGGAAGCTGAACCTGGGGGCCTATCTGCGCCTGGGCCGGGGCGAGGAGTCCGGCGGAGGCCGGACTCGGACCTCCATCCTGGCGGACGCCACGGAGGCGGTGTTTGCCGCGGTCTACCTGGACGGGGGCATCGCCGCCGCCTCGGCGCTGATTCACCGGGTCCTGCTGGACGCGGAGCGGGAAGAGGTGGTGGAGGAGCGCCGCCGGGACTACAAGACGGCCCTCCAGGAGCTGGTCCAGCGTCAGGCGGATCAGGTGCTGACCTACCGCATGGTAGGGGAGCGGGGCCCGGACCACGCCAAGATTTTCGCGGCGGAGGTGCTGCTGAACGGCACGTCCATCGGCTCCGGCTCCGGCCACAGCAAGAAGGAGGCGGAGCAGGCCGCCGCCCGCAGCGCCCTGCAGGGCCTGCCTGAATAAAGCAAGCATCCCCGGCAATCCGCCGGGGATGTTTTCCGTCCGGAGGGCGGCGCGTCATTCGCCATGTCCGGACAGGAGCAGCAGCAGACCGGCGGCCCCGGAGAAGAGCTGAAGGCCCAATGCCAATTCAAACCATGACTCGGCGCTCCCAAAGGCGGAGGCGAACAGGAGCCATGGCAGAGGCGCGGCGATTTGCAGGATGGAGGCGGTCCGGAGGGCGGCGCTCCGCTTTTTTCCGGCGGCCTCCAGAAGGAACAGGAGGGCGGCAAGTGTCATAAAAACGCCGGGGAGCAGGAAGAAGGCCATGACCAGGGCCGCCGGCCCGAAGAAGGATTGGTATTGATGCGCGATAAAACCCATGGCCAGGGCCGCGGCGAGAGTCAGAACGTTGACAGGGAGACTGAAGCAGAGATATTGTTTCATGGCGCGCATCCCCTCCTTGTGGCGTGCCTTCATAGTAGCACGCCGCGCCGGGCCTGTCCACCGGTTTTTCCGGAGGCAGACAAGCCGGGCCGGAGCACCCAAGCTCCGGCCCGGCTTTGTTTACGCCAGCAGGGCGTTGATCTCCTCAAGCTCCAGGTCCTGCAAGGCCCAGTTGACGCCGTAGCCCACCACCTTGCTCAGCTCCCGAACCTGCTGGTCCACGTCCCGGGTAGTCACGGTCAGAGGGGCCTTTCCGTGACGGAGCCGGGTCTCGTCCAGTTCCGGGATGCCTGCCTCCTCCAGCAGGTCCGCCGCCAGGGTGGCGGCGTCCACCACCGTGGGCACGCCGATGGCAAACACCGGCACCCCCAGGGTCTCCCGGTTCAGGGCCGCCCGGTGGTTCCCCACCCCGGAGCCGGGGACGATGCCGGTGTCGGACAGCTGGACCGTGGTGCACATCCGGCCCACCCGCCGGGCGGCCAGGGCGTCAATGGCGATGACCAGGGAGGGCTTCACCTGGGCCACAAGGCCCCGGACGGCCTCGGCGGACTCCACGCCGGTGGTGCCCAGCACCCCCGCCCGGAACACCGCCACAGGGCGGAAGCCGGCAAAGTGCTTGGGGCTGGCGGCGATGAGGTGCCGCGTGACCAGCACGCTGTCCGCCGCCAGGGGACCCACGGCGTCCGGGGTCATGGCGGCGTTCCCCAAACCCACCACCAGGGCGGGGCCCTCCTCCGGGAGCATGGCCCGCAGCTGGCTCCCCACCGCCCGGACGGCCCGCTCAAAAAAGTCCGCCTTCCGCTGCCAGACGGTGGTGAGATCAATGGTGAGGTAGCTCCCCTGGGGCTTCCCCAGGGCCTCCTCCCCCCGGTGGTCCAGAATGTCCACCCGGGTCACCGGGTAGCCCTCCTCCCGGGATTTCCCGGCCTTGACTCCGGAGAGCCGGGTGGTTTTCTCCGTGGATTCCTGCCAGAGTTCCCGGGCCTCCAGGGCCAGATCCGTGCGCTTTGCAAACATAGGGCCGCCTCCAAAACCGAAAAATTCTTGGCTTAGGGTTTGCGGAAAACGGCGAACTATGCGAAAAGAGCCCTGAAAAAATTCAGGGCTCCTCCAACAGCACGGGCAGGTCCACAATGGCAAGCCGGCGGCTCATGGCGTACTGCATGGTGTATTGGGTGCCGCCGGGGGTGCCGTCAAAGGCGGCGATGAGCAGGGAGGCGTGGTCCACCATGTAGCGGTCCCGCCGGAGCATGCAGTAGGGGGTGTATCTGGCGGAGACCAGGGTTTCGAAGTCGCAGGACTCCACCAGTCTTTCGTACCGCTGCCGCTGGCCCGGGGCCCAGGCCTCCGCCTGGGAGGGACAGGGGATGGCGGCCTCCACCGTCATATCCGGGCGGTCCGCCCGGAGGGCCAGGACGGCCTCACAAAAATAGAGGTCGCAGCCCTGGGCCATGCCGCAGAGGAAGTGGCGGTAGCCCTCCTCATAGGCGGCCTCCGCCGCGTCGGCAATGCGCCGCTTCAGGGAAAGGCAGCGGGGGTCCTGTTCGCTGTACCGCCAGGGCAGCTTTTCCGGGCGGTGGCCGGTGAAGCAGCAGCTGATCTGTCTGGACCGCATGGGGGACCTCCTTTCCCGGCAGCGTGATGAATGTATTATAGAACATTCGTTTCAAAATGTAAAGCCTTTTCTTTTTCGGACGAGAGGGGTATAATGAAGGACAAGCGGAGCTCTGCCGCGGGAAGGAGAGATGGACGCATGCTGTATTCCACCTTGTGCTATCTGGAGCGGGGAGACGAATACCTGATGCTCCACCGGGTGAAGAAGGCCCATGACGTGAACCAGGGGAAATGGATCGGTGTGGGAGGCAAGTTCCAGGACGGGGAGAGCCCGGAGGACTGCGTGCTCCGGGAGTGCCTGGAGGAGACGGGGCTGACTCTGACGGAGTACCGCTACCGGGGGCTGGTGACGTTCGTCTCCGACCGGGCCCCTGCGGAGTACATGCACCTTTTCACCGCCTCCGCCTGGACGGGAACGCCGCACCCCTGCGACGAGGGGGAGCTGGCCTGGATCAAAAAGGCGGACCTTCTGGCCCTGCCCCTGTGGGAGGGGGACCGGATTTTCCTCCGCCTTCTGGAGGAGGACGCACCCTTCTTCTCCCTGAAGCTCCGCTACCAGGGGGACAAGCTGGCGGCGGCGGTGCTGAACGGAAGGGCCCTTTAGAAAAAAGCCGCCCTTGGGGACGGCTTGGAGGCACTCAGGACCCCCGGTGCTCTCGAAGGGCGGCTTCCCACTTCTCCCGGTCCGCCTCCGTCAGGGGGCGGATGACCCGGCAGGGATTGCCTCCGGCCACCACCCGGGGCGGGATATCCCGGTTGACAATGGACCCGGCGGCGATGACAGACCCTTCCCCGATGGTGACGCCGGGGAGTATCACCACGTTGCCCCCGATCCACACGTTGTCCTCAATGACGACGGGGCGGCCGTACTCCAGATCCGTGTTCCGGACCTCCGGAACCATGGGGTGGTTCACGGTGTAGATGCAGACCCGGGGGGCGATGTAGACCCGGTTCCCAATGGTGATGGGGGCGATGTCCAGGAAAATGCAGTCGTAGTTGGCAAAGAAATAGTCCCCCACGGAAATCTGGGTGCCGTAGTCGCAGCGGAAGTTGGACTCCACATAGGCGTCCTTTCCGGCGGAAGCGAAGAGCTCCCGGATGGCAGCGTCCCGGCCCTGGAAATCATCCGGGGCCAGGGTGTTCAGCCGGTGGCAGAGCCGCTTGGCCCGCATCCGGGCCTCCGTCAGCTCCGGGTCCGGTGGGTAGTAGAGCTTGCCTGCCATACGCTTTTCCTGCTCGGTCATGGGAATCCCTCCTGTTAAATCGTTTGAATTATCATAGCAGAATGGTAGGGTCCGGTCAAGAAAAGCCTTGCAATTTTCGGGGAGTCTGGTATATAGTAGGAGAAACCGCCGAAAAAAGGCGGAGCCGAAGCTCCGCCCTTTCCAAGGCTAAGACGGGTCCCTCTGGGAAGACTGGATTTACAGCTTCTCCTTCCGCTTGGGGGAGTTGATGGCCACCAGCCAGGAGACCAGCAGGATCACCGCGCCGACGCTATAGCCGATATAGTAGACGCTCTGTCCCTGGGTTTCGGCGTCCATGGTGAAGAAGTCGCCGATCTGGCCGCCCAGGATGAAGGCCATGGCAATGGGAACAATGAACTTCAGGCAGATGTCCATAAACCTGTTCAGCCAGTGGATCTGCTCCGCGCCGTGGTGAATTTCGTCGGTGATGGGCTTGGTCCGCAGCTCCCAGCCGATCATGATGCTCATGATCAGCGCGCCGGCGGGCATGGCCAGACCCTCGGACAGGGCGTCCATGAAGTCCAGCCAGCAGTCGTTCCAGGGGCCGACGCCGATCATCTTCTGGAACGGTACCCACACGCCGTTGCTGCCCAGGCCGTCCACGGCCACCAGAGCGGCCTCAATCATGATGGCCACGCAGACCCAGAACACGGTCTTGGAGCGGTTGCCCTGCTTGCCCTTGCTCTCCGCATGGTCCAGCAGGAAGGTGACGACCACCTCGATCAGGGCGATGGCGGAGGAAATGGCCGCCACCAGCACGAACAGGTAGAAAATCACGCCGAACAGGGGGCCGATGGCGCCCATGGCCTGGAACACGTCCTGAAGGGTGATGAACAGCAGCTTGGGACCGCTGAGGGTGGCGCTGGGGCCGTAGGTCGCCACGGCGGCGGGGATGACGGCGATGCCCGCCATGATGGCCACCAGGGTGTCCGCAAAAACCACCACCACAGAGTTCTTCACGATGTTCTGGGATTTCTTCATATAGGAGCCGTAGGTGATGGTGATGCCCATGGCCAGGGACAGGGAGAAGAACATCTGCCCGCCTGCGGTAGCCAGGACGGAGATGAAGCTGGGAGCCTCGGGAATGAAGCCCGCCTGCACCGCGTAGCCGGGAAGGAACATGAATTTCAGGCCCTCCGCCGCGCCGGGCAGGGTGACGGAGCGGATGATGATGATCACCAGCATCACAAAGAGGGCGGGCATGCCCACGTTGTTGAACTTCTCAATGCCCCCGGAGATGCCGCCCCGGTTGATGAGGTAGCAGATAATCATGAACAGAAAGGTGAACATGACGCAGCCAAAGGGGTTGGTCAGCATGGAGCCGAACAGGTCCGACCCGGTCTTGATCTCCGCCCCGGCGAAGGCCAGGTTGCTCAGGTTCAGGGACATGTACTCGATGCAGTAGCCGCCCAGAACCGTGTAGAAGCTCAGAATGACGAAGGGGGAGAACACCGCCAGCCAGCCCACCCACTTGAAGCGCGCGGACAGTGCGTGGTAAGCGCCGATGGTGCCCTTGCCGGTTTTCCGGCCCATGGCCAGCTCGGACATCATGATGCTGAAGCCCACGAAGATGGCCAGCAGCACATAGATGACCAGGAATGCGAAGCCGCCGGACTTTCCCATTTTGTAGGGGAAGCCCCAGATGTTGCCCAGGCCCACGGCAGAACCGATGGCGGCCATCAGGAAGCCTAAGTTACTTCCCCAAGAACCTCTCTCATTTTCCACAAAAATACCTCCTCTTATCGGTAATTATCAACAAATATACTATAAGCAAATCCATTCGTCAAGAAAAAATACAAAAAAAATTAACAAAATGTTTTTACTAGGTGGAAAATTGTCCATTTCACGCTTTGACGTGCTATGGGTTTCTATACAAACTTCACAAAAACGGACTAAGGATGGGACTTATGCAACAGTTTAAACCAGTGACGAAACAGGACGGGGCCAAGCTCCGGCGCTATTACAAGGACTGCGGCTACGGCCTCTGCGAATACTCCCTGGGCACCAAGCTCATGTGGAAAAAAGTGCTCCACCCGGCCTGGGCGGAGATCGCGGGGTGTCTGGTGGTTCGGAACCGGGACGAGGGCGGGTGGAACTTCGACTACCCCGTCCCCGGGCCGGAGGGGGATGTGGACGCCGCCCTGCGGGCCATTGAGGCATACTGCCTGGAGGCGGGGCAGCTGCCGGTGATCTCCATGGTGCCGGAGCACAAGGCGGGGCAGCTGCTGAGCCGCTACCCCTATGTGCGGGTCAGCGACATCCGCACCTGGAGGGACTATGTGTACTACCGGGAGGACCTCCAGTACTTCACGGGACGCCGCTACTCCGGCCAGCGGAACCACATCAAGAAATTCCGGGCCCAGTGGCCGGAGGCGGAGGTCCGGCCCCTGACGGCAGAGAGCGCCGGGGCCCTGGAGCAGTTCTGGAGGGATTACGAGGCGGAGTTCCCCAAGGGGGACAACGCCAAGGCCCTGGACGAGCTGAAGCTGGCGAAGAAGATGCTCAAGCTGGCGGGGAAGCCCTGGTTTACCGCCGGGGGAATGTTCGACGGGGACAAGCTCATTGCCCTGGCCCTGGCGGAGCGCTGCGGGGACACCCTCATTATCCACATTGAGAAGGCGCTGTATTCCTACACCGGCGTGTATCCCGCCTTTGTCCAGGCCTTTGCCCTGGCCTTCGGGGGGGACTGCCAGTGGATTGACCGGGAGGACGACGCGGCGGACAAGGGTCTGCGGACCTCCAAGCTCCAGTACGGCCCCGCCAAGCTGGCCCCCAAGTACCGCTTTGAGCCCATGAACGAGCTGATGCGCCACATCACGGAAATTCCCAAGGTCCAAACCGCCCGGCTGACCCTCTCCGCCCTGACGGAGAAGGACATACCCGCCTACAACGCCCTGGTGCTGGACCAGGAGCGGAACCGCTGGTGGGGCTACGACGACGTAGCGGGCCTGGGAGGGCCGGTGGAGGAGCGGAGCTTCTTTGACGTTGCCAAGCGGGACTTTGAGAACCATCTGGCGGTGAACTTCGCCGTGCGGCTGGAGGGGAAACTCATCGGCGAGGCGGTGCTGTACAACTTCGACTGCCGGGGCGGCGCAGAGCTGGGCTGTCGGATCGACAAGGCTTACGCCGGGAACGGCTACGGTGTGGAGGCCTTTGCGGCGGCGGCGGAGTGGGGGCTGTACAAGCTCCACCTGGGCCGGGTGTTTGCCAAGTGCTTCAAGGAGAATCAGGCGTCCTGCAAGATGCTCTCCGCCTGCATGCGGAAGCACGGGGAGGACGAGACGTTTTTCTACTTCGAGAAGCTGGTATAAAAAAGAAGGGCGCACGCGATACCGCGTGCGCCCCTGCTCAATCCCGGTTTGCCTCCCGGTGAAGGACATGGTCCCAATGGGCCTGTTCCGCCCGGCGGATGGAAGCCCAATAGGCGTTCCGCTTCTCCGCCCGCAGATTCCGCAGGGTGGTTAGCAGCTTTTTCATCCGTATCGCCTCCTTTGTCCTGAGCATAGCAGAATTTCCCCGGCCTGCGCAGGACATTTGACATGTGACTTTTGGCATATCCATGTTTCAGAAAGCCGGGTATACTGAATACGGAGACCAAGAAAACTTGGAGAGGGGAGGCGCTTTCATGCGGCGGATAGACCTTATGCCGGAGACGGCGGCGCGGCTGGCGGAATACGGGCTGGACCTGTCCGCCCTGACGGGCTGTGAGGCCCGGTTCTACGAGGCGGGGGAAACCATCATTCAGGTGGGCCGCTACATTGACAGCATGCTGCTGATTACGGAGGGGCGGGCGAAGGTCTGCCGCTACGCGGCGAACGGGCGGAGTCTGGTGCTGTGCTATGCCTCCTCGGAGCTCATGGAGAATCTGGAGGTGCTGTGCGGCATGGAAAATGCCGCCACATCCGTGGTGGCGGTGACAGACCTTGTGTGCGTGGCAATCCCCTGGAGGGCCAACGAGGCGTATCTGCGGGGGAATCTGGCCTTTTTAAATGGCCTGTGCCGGAGTCTCGCGGACAAGCTGCTCTGCACCAGCTCCCATATATCCTCCGCCTCGCTCCGCTCCTGTGAGGGACGGCTGTGCGCCTATCTGCTGGAGTTCTCCTACAAGGGGGTATTCAGTGAGCTTCTGACGGAGGCGGCCTCCTATGTGGGGATGAGCTACCGGCACATGCTCCGCATCTTGAACCGGCTCCGCCGGGAGGGCTTGCTGGAAAAGGGGCCCTCCGGATACCGGATTCTGGACCCGGCGGGGCTGGAGGCCCGGATGGAATGGGACGTGGGGAACGGAGAATAAACGGGTTCCCCCGGGCGGCGGGGGAACCCGTTTCTGGCTCTCAATAAAATTCCTTGATGTAAGCGTCCACGTCCGCCCGGGTGCCCATGTAGGGGCCCGGGGTCTCCATTTTCAGGGAGACCAGCGCCGTGGCGGTCCGGAGGGCGGCGGGGATGTCCTGAGTCAGCCGCTCGTTGACATAGCAGGCGAAGGTGGTGTCCCCCCGGCCCGTGCGGCCTCCCAGGCTCCGGGCCTTGATGGGACAGGTGTAGATCTCCCTGCCGTCGTAGACCAGCACCTCCGTGTTGTGGGTGATGAGAATTTCTTTCGCGCCCCAGTCATAGAGGACCTTGGCGGCCTCCGCCCGGTCCGTGAGGCCGGTGAGGATTTCCGCCTCGGCGGCGTCGGTTTTCAGGAAACGGACGTAAGGCAGCAGATCCTTCTTGGCCTCCCAGTCCCGATAGACCATGCCGCCGTTTTCCTCCCAGCGGAGCATGCACTGCACGTCGATGGCCAGCATGGCCTTCTTCGCGGCAAAGGGCAGAAACTCGTTGGGGATGTCGCCTCCCACAAGACCCGCCAGATGCCAGATTTTTGCGTCGATCTCCTCCGGGACCTCCTCGGGCCGGTAGGGGTCGATTTTGCTGTCCACCGTGGAGGTCCGCCGCTCCCGGTCCGGGGTGTGGTAGACGTTCTTGGTGACAAAGGAATGGGCGCTGTGGAGGGGGAACACCGTGATGTTGGGGGCGGCGGCAAAGGCGGCCTTCAGGTCCACCTGGGCGGTGTCCGCCTTGGGCAGGACCGCGGTTTTGTGGCCCATGTTGGCGGCGGCGAAGCCGGAGTAGTACACCGCGCCGCCGATGGCCTGGACGGTGGTTCCGTCATAGTCCACATTGGTATCCTGGGCGATTTCGCCGATGATGAGGGATTCAAACTGGCTCATTTCGCTTCCTCCTTCCGAATGGCCTCGTCGGCCTCGACAAACTCCTGGAACGCCGGGCTCCAGAGGTGGAAATTGCGGCTTTCAATCATGCGCTTGTAAGCGAAGGAATCATGGACCCGCTCCGGCAGGAGGACGGCGGTCCGGGCCTCGTCCCCGTCCCGGTGGGTGTCGGACCCGGCCAGACGGAAATACTCCGGATGGCGGCGGCAGAGGGCCAGGGCCTGATCGTTGTTGTTTTCATGCCGGGGGTTTCCGTTGATGATCTCCGCCCCGTGGACGGCGGTCTCCTGGACCGGGGCGCTGCCCTTGCGGAAGGGATGGGCGTGGATGATGAGGACCTGATCGCGGTACTTGTCGAAAAACTCCTGGGCGCTCATGCAGCAGATATAGGGGTTGGAGCGGAGCCACTGCTCGTCGATACCGTAGACCAGGTAGTCGTTGTCATTCTCCGGGAAGCGGAGCTCCGCTCCCAGGATGACGTCCAGGCCCACCTCGTCTCCCCGGCGCTTGGAGGCGTGATAGCCGCTCAGGTAGTGGTCGCAGACCAGGTCCCAGTTGTGCTCCGTGTCGATGCGGGAGAGGTACTCCGGATGGAGGTGGTCCGTGACCACAAGGCCGGTGAAGCCGTTGCGAACATAGCGGTCCACCACGTCGGCAGCGTAGAGATGGCCGCAGCGGCTGGTCTCGGCAGTGTGGGTGTGGGGGTCGTAGCGATAGCCGTTCATAGAAAACAATCCCTCTTTCCTCACGGGAGCGGGAGGCTCCCGTGTTTTGTATGGTTAAGATGCGTACAGGTCCCGGCAGGTGCTGCGCTTGATCAGCGTGGGCAGCAGGATCTGATGGACATAGCCCTGGGTGCCGTTTTCGATCTTGTCCCGGAGCATATCCACCGCCTGGACGGCCATATCCCGCTTGGGCTGTTCCATGGTGGTCAGCTCAATTCGGGGCAGGGCGGTGGAGGAGATGTTGTCAAAGCCGATGAGGCTCAGCTGGCCGGGGATGTTGATGTGTGCGTCGTCCGCCGCCTTCAGGACGCCCAGGGCGTTG
The DNA here is from genome assembly GCA_910583695.1 of uncultured Oscillibacter sp. Lineage (GTDB taxonomy): Bacteria > Bacillota > Clostridia > Oscillospirales > Oscillospiraceae > Oscillibacter. The sequence continues at coordinate 5,590 of CAJTZL010000004.1, read as the reverse complement.
GAGTCCGTGGAGGCGAAGATGGCGGAGTAGTCGATGGGCTTGGCGAAGAGCTCCTTGGCCAGCTGGTAGCCGCCCATGATGGAGGAGCGGGTGAACTCGCTGTTGAAGAACCGGGGGGTCAGCCCCAGCTCCTGGCAGGCCCGGATATAGCCCTCGGCCCGGAACTGGTGGGTGGTGGTGTGGCGGCGGCCGAAATAGAGAATGTCCCGGTGGCCCAGCTCATAGAGATACTTGGTGCCGATGTAGGTCCCCCGGCTGTTGTCCACGGCCACGTAGCTCTGAGGCTGGTCCCGGAGATTTTCACTGAGGAAGACCGTAGGCACCTGATCCGTGTAGGCCCGGATGTTCTCATAGGTCTTGGGACTCTGGGGGACGATGAGAATGCCGTCCACCTGCCGGCTGAGGAGGAGCTTCACCACGGTCTTCTCCTGTTTCAAATCCGGCCCGGAATTGCAGAGCATGATGTTGTAGCCGTGGTTCCTCGCGCTCATCTCGGCGTAATAGGCCAGCTCCGACATGAACTGGTTGTCAATGGAGGGGACCACCAGCCCGATGAGCCCGGTGCGCTTCGTCACCATGGAGCGGGCCACGTAGTTGGTGGTGTAGCCCATCTCGTCGCAGAGCTTGATGATGCGTTCCCGGGTGTCGCTGCCAATCTGGTGGCTGCCGGAGAGGGCGCGGGAAACGGTGGCATAAGAGACGCCGGCAGCCTTGGCAACATCCTTCAAGGTTACACTTTTCATGGCTTTTCATCCTTTCCGCCCCGCTGGAAACCGCAAACGTTTCCGCTTTATTTTTTGGAACCGGCCGGATTCCGGCCCGTTCGGATTGTCAAGTAAAAGAATATCCGATTTTTGCGGCAATGTCAATAACAATCTGTATTTTTCCCATCTTTGGGCAGAAAAACGAAAAATAATCAAAGTCTTCGGCGTTTGGCATATTGACAAAGGACCTGCATTTCATTTAGAATAAGGCTGAAAAGGCCGCAAACGTTTACGGTTGGGCCGGAGACGGCCCGGCCGCCTCCTGGAACACGGTTCCGGGGACCCGCGACGTCTGAAAACATGAATGGAGGAATTTTTATGACCCCCGATATCAAGACCATCTTCTTCGACGTTGGCAACACGCTCCGCATCGTGCTGAAGGAACAGGACTTCATTGACCGGGCCGAGGCCGGGCTGATGGAGCTCATCCGCACCACGGAGACCCACGATGAGCTTTTCGCCAAGCTGGAAGAGCGGTGGAAGAAGTACCGCAAGATGTCCAAGGAGACCCTGCTGGACGCCTCTGAGGGCGAGCTGTGGACCCAGTACATGCTGCCGGAGTACGACACCAACATGATCTTTGCCAACGCGGCGAAGCTGACCCGCCTGTGGCGGGACCACGACGGCCGCCGCGTGGCCCGGGCCGACGCCGTGGACACCATCAAGGAGCTCTGCGCCCGGGGCTACACCCTGGGCATCATCGCCAACACCGTCACCGAGACGGAAATTCCCGACTGGATGGCCGCCGACGGCGTGGCCCAGTGCTTCAAGACCACCATCCTCTCCTCCAAGGTTCGCCTCCGCAAGCCGAATCCGGAGATTTACCACCTGGCCTGCCGCTGCATCGGCACCCCGGAGGCCAACTGCGCCTACGTGGGCGACAACCCGGTTCGGGACGTGGAGGGCACCCAGGCCGCGGGCTTCGGCATGATGATCCGCATTGACGAGCCGGACACCCTGAACATGGAACACGCCACGGGCAAGGAGTTCACTCCCGACCACGTGATCACCGCCCTGAGCCAGCTGCTGGACATCTTCCCCGCCCGCACTTGACCCGTACTGAATCAATAGGAGGGAAACGCCATGGATACGACAAAGCGCTATAAGGCCGTCTTCTTCGACCTGGGAGGCACCCTGCGCATCGCCCTGCTGGAGGAGCCCTGGATGAAGCACGCCCGCCGGAAGATGGCGGAGATCGCCGGGTCCCCCGTGCCTTATGAGGAGTTCTACCAGATGATTGAGGAGCGCTACGAGCCCTATCGCAAGTGGGCCCTGGCAGAGAACAAGGAGTCCGGGGACGAGGAGCTGTGGTGCAAATGGCTGCTGCCGGACTACGACCAGACCCGGGTGAAGCAGGTCTGCCACGAGCTGAGCTTCCAGTACCGCCAGTGCAAGGGCCGCCGGATCGTGGTGGACGGCGGTGTGGAGGTCATCAAGGGCCTCCATGAGCGGGGCTATAAGCTGGGCATCATCTCCAACCTCATCGGGGAGAACGAGGTCCCCGACTGGCTGGAGGAGGACGGCCTGGACCAGTACTTCGACTCCGTGGTTCTCTCCTCCGTCTGCCATATGCGCAAGCCCTGCTTCGAGATCTATCAGCTGGCGGCCAGGGAGATGGGCGTGGAGCTGAGCGAGTGCGTGTCCGTGGCGGACAACATCAAGCGGGATATCCCCGGCGCAAAAAAGGCTGGCGTGGGCTGCAACATCATCTTCTCCTCTCCGGAGAAGAAGCACCCGGTGGAGTACACCGAGGAGAACCGGCCCGACGCCGTGATCGAGAATTTCCGGGAGATCTTGAACCTGCTTCCCTCCCTGCATTAACGTGAATTATGGGATGCGTCCGGGGAAACCCGGACGATCCCGCGTTTCAGAGAATACATTGACAAGGAGGCCGATAGGGCATGAATACCGATATCCGCTACATCTTCCTGGACCTGGGGGGCACCTTCCGGGTCATTGACGAGGACCCTGCCTACCTCTCCGCCGCCCGGGCCAAAATCGCCGAGCTCTGCGGCGTGGAGACCGACAACCCCAACCAGTGGTTCAGCGATGTGATTGACAAACGGTACGACAAGTACCGGGACTGGGCCCTGAAATTTATGTGCGAGGCCCCGGAGGAGGTTCTCTGGACCCGTTGGCTGGCCTATGATATGGATAAGGAGCGCATTCTGAAAAACGCCGCCGAGCTGACCTATCAGTACCGCCAGACCAAGGGCCGCCGCACGGTGGTGGAGGGCGGAGCGGACACCGTCAAGGAGCTCTGTGCCCGGGGCTACACCATGGGCATCATCAGCGATCTGGTGGGCAAGCGGGAGGTGGATGAGTGGCTGGACGCCGACGGCCTCCGGCCCTATTTCAAGACCGTTCAGCAGTCCTCCATCACGTATATCCGCAAGCCCGGTCCTGCCATCTACTATTACGCCATGGAAGAGGCGGGCGCGCAGCCGGAGAACTGCTGCTACGTGGGCGACAACCTGAACCGGGACATCGTGGGCGCCAAGGCCGTGGATTTCGGCATGACCGTGGCGGTGCAGTACGACCGGAGCAAGGCCCTGAAGCTGACGGAGGAGAACATGCCCGACGGCAAGATCTACACCTTCCCCCAGCTGCTGGACATCTTCCCGGAGCGGGGCAGGGTGGCCGTCGGCAAGCTCATCGCCCCCAGCGACGGACAGTAAGGATTCGATTGACTGATTAGGAGGTTTTTCATATGGCAGATATCAAACGCGGCGGTGCTCAGTTGGCTGAGGCCGTCAAGAAGGCATACGAGCTGGGCCAGGACGACTATCATCTGGAGCCCATGGTCCTGGTGGAGGACGGAAAGCCGGTGGGCAAAATCGGCGACGGCGACGCGGCCATCTTCTGCTGCCGCCGGGGCGAGCGGGAGATCGAGCTGACGGAGATGTTCACGGAGCCGGACTTTGACAAGGCGGACCGCCGGATGCTCCGGGACCTGGACTTCGTGATCATGACCATGTACCACGACAAGTTCAAGGACCTGCCCATCGCCTTCGCCCCCGCCAAGGTGGTGAAGCCCCTGGCCCAGGTCCTCAGCGAGGCGGGAAAGACCCAGTTCCACTGCGCCGAGAGCGAGAAGTTCGCCCACGTGACCTTCTTCTTCAACGGCGGCGAAAACAACCCCTTCCCCGGGGAGGACGACGTGTGCATCCCCTCTCCCAAGGGCATCGACTTCGACCAGCAGCCGGAGCTGTCCCTGCCCAAGGTGGCGGACACCGTCATGGACGCCCTGGGCAAATATGATTTCGTAATCACCAACTTTGCCAACGGAGACGTCATCGGACACACCCAGAACACCGAGGCGAAAATCAAGGCCTGCGGCTATGTGAGCCAGTACCTGGACAAAGTGGTGAACGACGCCCTGGGCAAGGGCTATGTGGTGGCCATTACGGCGGACCACGGAAACATCGAAAAGCTCTACACTGCCGCCGGGAAGCCCGACGGGGCCCACACCACGAATCTGGTGCCCTTCATCATGATCGACCCCGCCGACAAGAGCCCCATCGCCCTGCGGGACGGCTCCCTGGGCGACGTGTCTCCCACGGTGCTGGACGTTCTGGGCATCCCCCAGCCCGCCGAGATGGACGGCAAGTCCCTCTGCGAGGGCAAGACCTGGGGCGAGGGCCGGAAGATGCTCCTCATCATCTGCGACGGCTGGGGCCTGGGCACCGGGGACGACGGCGACGCCATCCACGTGGCCGACACCCCCTATTGGGATTCCCTGCTGGCAGACCAGTCCTGGTCCAAGCTCCACGCCTCCGGCGAGTTCGTGGGCCTGGGCACGGGCAAGGCCGGCAACTCCGAGGCGGGACACTCCAACCTGGGCGCGGGCCGCTGTGTCATGCAGGACGACGTGCGCTTGGACGCCGCCGTTAAGGACGGCAGTTTCAAGCAGAATCCCATCTTCCTCCAGGCCATTGAGCACGCCAAGAAAAACGGCACCTCCCTGCACCTGCTGGCCTACCTGACCTACAAATCCTCCCACGGATGCATCGACTATCCCCTGAACATCTGCGAGATGGCCCGGGACAACGGGCTGGACCGGGTGTATCTCCACATCATCTTTGACGGACGCTCCACCGATCCCGGCTCCGCCCCCGCCCTGCTGGCGGAGACCGACGAGAAGCTGGCCGCCATCGGCGTGGGCCGCATTGTGGACGGTGTGGGCCGGGGCGTGGTCCTGGACCGCGACAAGAACTACGACAAGGTGAAACGGGCCTATGACGCCATGGTGGAGGGCGCCGGAACCCAGTACGAATAAGCGCTTTTTCTGGAAGGCCGGGACGGTTCATCCCGGCCTTCCAGAATTATGAAACTGCACGCAAAATGGAGAAAAATTGCACGCAAAAAGTTTGTTAAAAATATAATTGTCATTGACGGGAACGGCGCAGGTGGAGTAAAATAACCCACGAGGATAAGCTCCACTGCATCACGACAACAAACAGGAAAGGAAGCGACACCCATGAACGAGAAAAAGCTGAAAGTCCTGGCGGCTGAAATCCGTCTGGAGACGCTGAAGGTGATCCACAGCCGTGGGTTCGGCCACGTGGGCGGGTCCATGGATCTGGCGGACCTGATGGCGGTTTTATACGGGGAGGTCATGAAGTACGACCCGAAGAATCCCCGCTGGGAGGACCGGGACTGGCTGGTGCTCTCCAAGGGCCACGCGGGCCCCGTGGCCTACGCCACCTTCGGCCTGATGGGCTTCTACCCCATGGAGGAGGCCTATACCCTGAACCAGCCCGGCACCAAGTTCCCCAGCCACACGGACCGGAAGCTCACCCCCGGCGTGGACCTGACCACCGGCT
>CAJTZL010000003.1 GCA_910583695.1 uncultured Oscillibacter sp. | reverse complement strand
GTGGGAGAACCAGCTGGCCACCTTCGACCAGACCCTCTACATGGGCTGCAACGACCTGACCTCGGCGGAGTATATCTCCAAGAAATGCGGCAAGGTGACGATCTCCGTCACCAACAATCAGATGCCCCTTATGCCGCTGTTTTCCCCCGTCTACACCTCCACCCGGCCATATTCCCAGACCCGGAGCAACACCCAGCGGGACCTGATGCTGCCGGATGAAATCCTCCGCTTGGACCGGCGTCAGTGCATCGCCCTGTTCCAGGGCCGTAAGCCCGCTCTGCTCTATAAGCTGGCTCCGGAGGAGCTGCCGGATTACAATGCGCTAAAATCTTGCAAGGTCATCAACTACACCCCCGAGTGGAAGCGGCGGGAGGAGGAAAAAGCGAAACCAGCCCCCGCTCCAGCGCCGCCGCCAAAGGCATCCCCTGAGCCGCCTCCAGCACCGGGCGCAACGGGAAAAGAACCGTCCCTCCAAAAAGCTCCACCGCAATCCGCTCCTCAGCCGGAGGCAGTTCCCGTTTACGACTGTCCTGACATGAAAACGGAGGCCGCGGGCGGTCTTGGTATGGTGGAAGCTAAGGCTGTCCGCGACTGCGACGATGATGAAGACGATCTCCCGCCAGGACGATAGAGCCTGGCGGGATAAAACATCCATTTTTATGAGGAGGTGGTCCCATGAGGGCCGCGGAAATGAAGAAACGACCAGACTTCCCGCTGATGCGGCAGACGGACGTACAGAGCATTTACCATATGCAGATGCCCCGCTGGCTGTTCTCGGACCCCAGGTATGCGGACATGAGCCTGGATGCCAAAGTAGCCTACACCTTTTTGCTGAACCGCTTCCAGCTCTCCCGCCGGAACGGCTGGACCAATGACCAGGGAGAGGTATTCGTGATCTTCCCCCGGAAGGAGCTGGCGAAGGAACTTCGCATCTGCGAGAAGCGGGTGACGGCCTCATTCCGGGAACTGGCGGAGCGGAATCTCATTTGGGAGAAACGCTGTGGCCGGGGCGACGCCAATCAGATCTACCTTGCCCATGTCCAGCCCCAGGACGATCCCGAGTACACCAGCGCGCCCTTCGTTCCGGGAGAACATACTGATGATTCAAGAACCGCCGAATCTGCGGGTCTTGAAGGAAAGGAATCCAGCACTGGGGGCGCTTTGCCTCCGCAAGAACCGCAAAATCCGCCGTTCAAGAACCGCCAATTCTGCGGTTCCAGAACAGCAGAATCCGCGGCTCCAGAACCGCCAAATCCGCCGCCAAGTTATAAAGAAACAAGTAAGAAAGAAGAGAGTGATATTTACGTCAGTCTGTCCGTAGGCCCTGCGGGCACGAACAGACAGGCGGACGGAGCCCGTCTGGCAGACGATGAACAAGAGCTCCAGGACATTCTGGACGCCTGTGAACTGGATATCTTCGAACCGGAAGTCGCCAGGGTGTTTGAAAACGCCATTGAGCGGCTTTTTTATTCGGACAGCTTTCGGATCGGCAACGCCACCTTGCCCCAAAGCCGGGTCCGTTCCCGGCTGCATCTGCTGGACTGGATGATCCTGGACGCCGCAAGGGGAAAACTCCGGTCGAACTTGGAGCGCCCGGTGAAGAACTCCACGGCCTACACCATGGTCACAATCTTCAACTGCATCGCGGAGAGTGAGAGCGATTTGTTGGTGGACCCGTATCTCAACAGCATCGGCAGGCCGTCAAACCAGCCCGCTCCGCCCGGAAGGAGGTGACGGCTATGCTTTTGACCGTTCAACAGAAATACATCCTGGAAGTCCTTCGAAAGCTGCACTTAATCCGCCGCCGGCAACTGGCTGTGCTGCTGGGAAAGAAGTTTCAGCACCCTGATTCAAAGATTTCCGAGGTCCGTCTCGATGCCATGCTGCGCCAGCTCCGGGCGGGGAACAGCGGCATTTTTCTGGACGGAGAACTGGTCCGGCTGTCCGGCGCGCGGCCCGACACCCTTTGTCTGGAGGCTGTGGACGTGATGCTGGAGCTTGCGGAAGGAGTACCGGAGGACTTCACAACCAAGGTGGAGCGTCCGGGAATCCTGCGGTTCTCCTGGGGAGACAATCTCCGCCTGTTTACCGTGGCGGAACTGTCTGCGCCGATCCGTTCCACGGTGGAACTGCTGGCTCAGAAAAAGCGCGTTGTCTGGATCGCAGGCGCCGGTGCGCCCTGCCAGACGGGCGCTGTCCCGGAGGGCCTGACTCTGCCGGCTGGACATTTTTTTGCCGCCCGCTTGGAGGACGGCTCCCATCGGTTTTATGGCTCCAATGGGCCATGAAATATAAATTCTACATAGGAGGTACACATTATGGCGAGAAAGAAAGCGGTCCCTGTGGAGGAGCAGGAAGCCAACATGGAGGCCCTTGGCCTGCCGGAGGCGGAAACCATCGAGGGCTCAGGCGAAAACCCGGAGGGTTCGCCTGAAACTCCCTATGAGGCGGGCGCATTTCCGGAAGAGCTGCCTGAGCACGCTGAAGAGGTGACGGAAGTCCCGGATGCTGGAGGTGCAGACCTGCTCCAGGGTAATGCTGCGGGTGAGGGAGAGGCTGAGCCGCCCGGTACTCTGCCTGAGACTGAAGAGACCCACAAACTGGCTGATGAAATGCCGGCGGCTCCGCCGGATGGGGAGTCCCCGCCTGGCACTGACATCTTTCCAGAGTCTCTGGAACCCACTGGCGGCACGGGGTCTCTGGAAGAAACTGCCCTCCCCACGGAAACTCCGGAGATTCCGGCGGAGGAGGCCGGCCCCGCTGACACCGGCGGCATTCCCGCTCCGGCTCCGCTGCCGAAGAGTGACCGTCAGAGCTTTTTTGACCTGGACTTCAACGACCTGGATCGGGACCTGACCTCCGAAGAGCGGCAGGAATGGAACTCCATCTACGCCTCCTACCGGGGCCGCAGCGCCCTCTCCGGCACAATCATCGGCGTGGACCCCCATTCTATCAGCGTCCGTAACGGGGAGAGCGGGCGGATGGAGCGCCAGACCATGTACTGCGCCATTGTCATTCCCTATCGGGTCCGGGTGGTCATTCCTGCCACGGAGATGTGGGAGGCAGGCCATGAGCGGCCGGACTTCGTACTCCAGAACATGGTAGGCGCGACGATTGACTTCATCATCATCAAGGTGGACCGCGAGAGCGGCTTTGCCATCGGTTCCCGGCGGCTGGCGGCCCGGTCCCAGCGGTACTTCTTCGCCCACCGGCCCGCCCTCTGCCGGGAGGGCGCCCGGCTGAAATGCCGGCTTCTCTCCGTAGGCCCCCGTCGGTGTCTGGTGGAGTGCTACGGCCACGACATCAACATGACCCAGCGGGACCTCCGCTACACCGCCATCCCGGACCTGCGGAATGAGTATCGCCCTGGCCAGGAATTGGACTGCGTGGTAAAGAGCTATGACCCGGAGAAGGAGGCTCTGCGGATCTCCGTCAAGGAGACAGAATCCAACCCCTTCGAGGGTGCGGAGTTCCGTCACCCGGCGGGCAGCCGGAGGCAGGCGGTGATTGCCGGGAAGTACGGCGGCGGCGTGTTCTGCAATCTGCCTGACGGCACCGTCTGCATGTGCAACTACTCCTACCAGTACGAGGATTCGGACTTCCTGGTGGGAGATACCGTGATCCTGGTGGTACAGCGGCACGAGCGGGAGAAGCGGCAGATGTACGGGAAGATTTTGAGCAAGTGGTGACAGAAAGGCTCCGGAGAAATCACTTTTTGTACTTCAGCTGCTTTTTAATGTGAACGCCATCTTTCCCTATTCCCAAAATGCCATTCCTGTGATATGATGAATGCACCTGTTAAAAATGTTGTTTTTGGGTATCATTTCCTGCATAGGATTCCTCCGAAAACAATACATGGAAAAGGAGCAGTTGTCATGGATGAGCAAAGCACAAAACGCACCCGCCGCACCCCTCAGCAGATGGCCGGGGATATCGACGGCAAGATTCAAAAGCTGAATCAGGATCTGGATTCCCTTGCCGAAAAAAGAGCCGCCGCCAACGAGGAGTTTGATAAAAAAGCGGCGGCTGTCAAGGAAAAGATTGCGGTTTTGGAGCAGAAGAAAAAGGATATTCTTGCCCCTAAGCCGCCGCGCAAGCCCCGCAAGACCAAGAAGCAAAAGATTCAGGAGTTGATCAAGCGCGCCAGCAAATCCGGCCTCAAACCGGAGGAGATCGCCCAGCGGCTTGACCTGGAGCAGCCGGAGGATTGAGCGCTTTGGTTTTTCCGGGCGCCCGATAGAAAAGACCTCCCGTGTCCATGTGACATGGGAGGTCTTTTGCTGTCTGAAATCACGGTATATACTCGGCGATATCATCAAGTTTGCAGTCCAGCGCCGCACATAGTTTATCCAAGGTCTTTGTCTCAATATTATCGTTGACACGAAGCCGGCGAACTGTTTTGCTGTCAATGCCGCCACGCTCCCGAAGCTGATAAGTGGAAACGCCCTTTTGCTCCATCGTTATCCACAGCTTATCAAATACGATCATAGAATCACCCCCATTGACAGTTAATAGTATGGGGGTTATAATCCTCTTTATTAAGGGGATATAATCCCCATACTTTGGAGGGTTGAGGACTCATGCCGACAAAATGCTGTGCCTTCACTGGCCATCGTCCCCGCAAACTCCCGTGGAAGTATGACGAAGCGGACAGCCGGTGCGTAGATCTGAAAGCAACGCTGGCCGAGCAAATCTCTGAATTGGTAGGAGCGGGATTCACACAGTTCCTGTCCGGGATGGCGGAAGGGACAGACTGCTACTGCGCCCAAATTGTACTTGACCTGAGAGAGAAGAATCCCACGATCAAGCTCCATTGCGTCCTTCCCTGTAAAGAGCAGGCGGACAAATGGCCGGTTTCATCGCGGGAACTTTATGATTCCATTTTGGAACAGGCGGATTCTATTATCTATGTCAACAGGGTCTTCCACAAAAACTGTATGGTGGAACGCAACCGCTTTCTGGTAGACCACGCCGCCGTGCTGTTGGCCGTTTACAGCGGAGCGGGCCGCAGCGGCACCGGCGCCACAGTGAACTACGCCCGGAAGCTGGGCCGGGAGATGTTCGTCATTGATCCCCTCACCCTGGCCGTGACCCATGAGGGCGGCACGGTATGAAGAAAGCTTCATGGACCCTGGCTCTATTGCTGCTGCTCACCCTGTCAGGATGTGGGCGGATGCAAAATACCGCCGGCGGTGAGGATGTCCTTTATCACTCCGACACAGCGAAAGAGGACTGCTATTTATGCGGAGGTAAGATCGAAACATTGGAACCATTTTATTGGGGACAGGAAAACATCGCACTGATTAGTCTCAACACGTTTGAGGTCATACCAATAGAGATCAACCGCTATGACAGGCTGAACCGACGGATGATTGAAGAATACGCCGGTGTTGTATCCTTTGGCGGAGGTAAAAGTGAGAGCGGCGGCTTTTCCGCAGACATAATGCTGGACTATGACAGAGGGTATGCCACAGGCTCTCTGCGTTTTTATGAGGATGAAACCCTGGACACGGACAAGGTGGCCGTTTTTCTATGCGCGGACTGCCTGGACAAAATCCTTCCGCAGAATCCGGACCAATGTATTGGCGTTGGAATAATCCACCTTGCCACAAAGGAGGTCCGCATATTTGAGGAATTCGTCGCCGGCTTTTGCCTGGGAGACTTCTATGTAGATTGTAATTTCATGGAGGACCCAGGCCGCAATTCACGCTGGCTGGATCTCCTGGTATTTTACTGCCCGGAACGATATGGGAACAATGGTTGATAAAACTCCACCTATACAGCCCCCCGTCGGGATGGTAAAATGAGATCGTATTCTAGGGCGGAGCAAATTAGGGCGGAGCAGTTAGGGAGGAACGGCGAAGAGAAGGGGCGTAGTGCGCCCTGCGCAGCTCTTGGCGGCTTTGCCGCTTACTGGATAGCCGTTGGCAGCTTGCTGCCTTACGGATATCACGTCCCCTTGGGGGAGAGCTACGGCGTACCCCTTGCGGGTGCGTTTGCCGCACCGCAACGGCCTGGAAGGAAATATGAGGACAAGAAACCGTAATTGCCTGTATAGGCGGTTACGGTCTTTTTTTGTCTGAACAAGGAAAGGAGAAAGCACATGAATGTCAAGCAGTAAACTGATCGAACTGACCTATTTTGACCCCAAGTCCGAAGTGCGGCTCACCGCCTACGCGGACACAATTATCCTGGACCATGACGGAAAGGACCAAGTGATCAGCGCCATCCGTTTCGGCGGATACCCAGAGATGGTAAAGGCCATGTCCGACGCTATTTACGGCGGTGTGTCCGTTGACATTATCCAGGGCGGAACCCAACGGGTGCTGAAAAGCAGGCCCAAGGGTTATGAGCGGCAGCTCTCCCATGACGGCGCCTATGCCGTCGCCACTCTTATGGCCAGCGACGGCGTGCGGACCGAGGACGCCCCAGAGGATTCCGAGGATAAGGACAGCGGCGGTTCTGGCAAAGCGCAGGAAGCCGCAAACACGCCGCCCCAGCCCCGCAAATGCTACATCTTCTGCCCCGCCGGGGACCGGGACCGCCTCTTTGAAGAGCTGGACCGGAAGACCGCCGCGCCGCTGATCCCGGAGTTTCGGGACTGCCTGCTGGAGGCCCTGAATGATCGGGGCGAGCTGCGCCCCCTGGAGGTCATCTCCATCAAGGAGCGCCTGGACGCCTGGGTTCTGGACCTTCTGCCGGAGGACAAGAATGTAGTGGAAATTCTGGGGCGGGGGCTGGAAAACGGCAGCTTCGCCATTCCCGGCGGGGACCCGAACCAGCCGGATGGCTTTGAAGATGTGGAGAACATCACCGGCTACCTCAATACCTTCGGCATCACGGTGGCGGACCGCATCCGCCATCAGTTCCAGCCGCTGTTTGACCCGGCGTCGGAACCATTGTCGGAGGAAGTGCTGGCGGTCAACGACTATATCCAATCGAAGGCCGGGTACTCCCTCTATGACGCCCAGCTGGCCGTGGCGGAGGCCGTTAAGCGCCAGCTGGACCGCAAGGACACCGCACTGATTATCGCGGAATGCGGAAGCGGCAAGACGAAGATCGGCTCTACCGCCCTGGGGGCGCTCTACGGCATGAGGTCTGCCCAACACGGCAAAGGCCTCGAAAAAACCTTTAATGTGGTCATGTCTCCCTCCCACGTCACAAAGAAGTGGGTACGGGAGATCGCTGAGACTTTGCCCGATGCATACGCCTATGTTGTACGGAGCATCAATGATTTAGACCGGCTGTACGCCATGTATGAAGCTGGGGACAAGAGCGTCTACGCGGTCCTCAGCAAGGAGAAGGCCCGGGACGGCTATATGCGCTACCCGGCCGTCACTTGGAACCGCCGTCAAAAAGCGTTCCTCTGCCCGGATTGCGGAAAACCTCTGGAGATGGAGATCAGCGACGACGGCAGCCGGTACATGGTCAACGCCGACCAGTTCTTTTTCCAGACGGAACATAAGAAGAACCACAAGTGTCCGAACTGCGGTTCCCTGCTTTGGGCACCCGTAGTTCCAGGCCGACAGATTCCATGGGTCAAGATTGGCGGCTACGGCTGGGTGTACCGGGAGCAGGCGTTCCGGCATACGGACCGGACAAAAAACGCGGCGGTCCTGGATCAGCTCCATAAGATTGCTGAAAACCCGGACGGCTATTTTCCTGTGAAGGGGGCCGTGCGCCGCTATCCTCTCAGCACCTATATCAAAAAGAAGCTGCGGGGACGGATCGACGGTTTTCTGGCGGATGAGCTCCATGAGTACAACAACGCCAGCGGCCAGGGCGACGCCATGGCGGAGATCTACGGCGCGGCGAAGCAGTTTGTGGGTATGACGGCCACGCTCATCAATGGGTACAGCTCCGGCATCTTCCATCTGCTGTACCGGATTGTCCCGGGTCTGATGCTGAAGGACGGCAAGAGCTACCGCAGACCCAGCGACTTCGACGCGGAATACGGCGTGGTGGAAAACACCTATGAGGTCAAAGACGGGGACTACAACTCCAACCGCCGGACCACCAAGCGAAAGACGAAATCCAAAAAGCTCCCCGGCGTGTCGCCGCTGGTATTCTCCCGCTTCCTGCTGGAGTACACCGCCTTCCTCTCTCTGTCGGATATGGGGAAGGACCTGCCGGACTACGAGGAAATTCCTGTTCCGCTGGAGATGCCGGAAGAAGTGTCCAAGGCTTACAAGCAGGCCGAGAGCATTCTTCAAACCTTCCTGAAAGGCAACCGAAAGGCGGCAAACAAGCTGCTTTCGGCCTACCTGAACCTGCTGACAGTCTACCCGGATCAGCCCTATGACCAGCCGGACATCATTGACCCCATGTGCGAAAGCGGAAAGGTCGTGCTGGTCCATCCACAAAATGCAGCAAATTTTGAGACCATTCTCCCAAAGGAGGAAAAAACGCTGGAAATTGTGCGGCGGAAAATCGCCGCCGGGGAGCGGGTGCTGATTTATACCAGCTGGACCCGGACGGATTCTCAGCAGAAACTCCTGAACCTTCTCACCCGGGAGGGGTTCCGCACAGAGATTCTGACCCCAACCATTCCCCCCGAAAAACGGGAGGCATGGGTGGAAAAACGGGTGGCGTCCGGCCTGCAAGTGCTGATCACCAATCCCCGCTGTGTGGAAACGGGCTTGGACCTCAATGCCTTTACCACGCTGATTTTCTACAGTATGGGCTACAATCTGTTTACGCTGCGGCAGGCGTCCCGCCGGTCCTGGCGGATCAACCAGACGGCTCCCCGGGTAGAGGTTTATATGCTCTACTACGCTGGCACCATGCAGGCCAAGGCTATGAAGCTGATGGCGTCGAAGCTGGCGGTGGCGGGCATCATTGAGGGCAGCTTCTCCGAGGAGGGGCTGGCCGCCATGAGCGATGTGCAGGACATGACTTCCCAAATGGCAAAGGAGCTGGCCCTGGGCATCAAGGACAATGTGGAGGATATTGCCGCCGCGTTCAAAAAGATGGCGGTTATCAACCCTCAGCGCAAGCGCGTTGTACCTGCCGCAGTACAGGCTCCGGAAGTTATGGATATTGTAGAAGTCCTGCAAGCCGTCCCGGTGGAAGAAACCGCACCGGCAAGCAGTACGCGCTCCGCCGACGCACAGAGAAAACAGGCGCTTTACGAGGGCCTGCTGCAAAAATCTATGGAAGAACAGAAGAAACGGAAACCGAAGAAGCGGGTGGAAGTGGAGAATCAGATTTCTCTCTTCGAGATTCCCGCGGCGTAAAGGAGGCTGTTTTGAAAGTAACATTGAATCGCGCCGAGCTTCTCAGTTCGGCCAAACGTGGGGAGAGCATCGCTCCCCACGATTCCGCTTTGGATGTGTTGAAGGGACTGCTTTTGGAGTTTGACTCCGCGGGCGGTATCCTCACCATGACTGCGACAAATCTGGAGATCACACTGGAGCAGAAGATTTCCTGCGCGGTTCCGGCAGACGACGCCTTTGTCTTGAACGCCCGTTTCGCCGTCTCCATGCTGGAAAAGCTGTCCGGCGATACCGTGGAGTTGGAACGGATTTCCGGCAAACCGCTGCTGCATCTTCGCAGCGGCGACGCGGAATATCTGGTTCCGATCTATGAACGCAGCAGTTATCCCAAGCTGGAAATGCCCTTCCCGGAGGACACAGTGAAGGTCAGCGGCATCCCTGGTATGGCGAAACGGACCGTGTTCGCCGCCGCTCAGGACGACAGCAAGCCTCTGATGAAATGTATCAATCTGAAGTTCACCAAAGACGGCCTCCGGGCCGCCGTGGGCAATGGAAGCTGCATCGTCACCGCCAAGGGCGACGACAAGAGTACCGGCGACGTCAGCCTGCTGATCCCTGCCTTCTCCCTGGAAAAGCTGGCCCGGTTATGCGGCGACAAGGATGAATTCCGTGTCGGCACTACCGGAAAGGCCATCGTCTTTCTGAAGGAGAACTTCGCGTTCAGCGCCCGCCTCCTGGAGGGGGACTACATCAACGTGGAGGGGCTGATCGGAAGCATCCGAAACCAGTTTACGGTCCTCTCTGGCGTGGAGGAGCTGCGGAAAGCTCTGGACACCGCCAGCTGTGTGGACTCGGGCGGAAAGGTGTGCCTGCGCTTTGAGGGCCAGCGGCTCACCTTCCGCTGCGAGAGTGAACACGGAAACACCGCAGTTCCCCTGGATGTGATCCCGCTGACCGGGATGCCTCAGGGAGAGTATTGGTATATTTCCAAGCAGCTTATGTCGTGCCTGAGATCCCTGACCGGCACGGTAAAGCTGGGAATCGCCCAGAGCGGGATGCTGACGCTGGAGGCGGACGATGCCTATTATTTGCAAATTGGCATCCGGGCGCCATCCACAGAGGAAAAACCGGCTGCGGCCAAAAAGAAAAAAGCGTCCGCCCCAAAGGCGGCATAGAGGGGAGGAATGTCCTTGAAAACTCCAACGATCTGCCGTTACTGCGGCGGCGTCATTCGCCTGGTTTCCGCTGAGACCGTTTACGGTGCGTCTACGGCGCGGCTGGGAAATGAAAATGAGAAAATTTACCAGTGCCAGAATTGCGGAGCAAGGGTCGGCTGCCACAAGGGGACGGACCGTCCCCTTGGTAATGTCGCCAATGAGATCCTGCGGCTGAAACGGATCGAGGCCCACCAGGTCTTTGACGGCCTGTGGAAACGCCGGAAGATGAGCAGGACCGCCGCCTACCGCTGGCTGGCGAAAGAAATGGGCCTGCCCATGAGAACCGCCCACATCGGCGGCTTCGAGATGGACCAGTGCCAGAAGGTCATTGACCTTTGTAGAAATGAGAAGGAGGCAGCCTGAATGAGCCGGAAACAGGAATGCCCACACAAGGGCGAAAAAATGTGTTCTTGCGCGGCAATTCAATCCGAGGACCCGTTGGCGCGAATCACCTACTTATTTGGCAGTATCCAGGAGCCAAAAGCGGAACTGGCCTACACAACCCTGGCGTCTCCGCACCCCTATCGGCTTTGTCTGTCAGGCACCTGTGGAAAATGCGGCGGACGCTTGTGCATCAACCTGGATAAGCCCGGAGATATCTCCAGCGATGATTTTCTGGCGGCGGTGTACCGGCATCTGCACCAGGTGTTCGGCCCCCATTGGGGGATGAACCCGGATGCTTTGCACCGAATATTCGCAGAGCTGTTTCACAACGAGGACCAGCCCGCTGTCCGATGCTGGCTAGAGGGAGCGGAGACTTCCAATGGCACGAGGGCCTCTGATGTGGTCCCCGGTCCGGAAGGAGGAGCGCGCGATGCGTAACGGACCCAGAAAGCCGGTGTGTGGCGGCTGCCCCCATAATCTCTATTACAGCGATCCCATTCCTCAAAGGGCCATGGGCGTCATGATGCACCTGGGTGAGCGGTTCTGCACCGGCGGGAAGAAAGCCCGAAGGTTTAAGCGGGGCGATCCCAAAATCTATGTGCCGGGCTGGTGCCCGAAGCGGAAAACTCCCTGCGAACTGCGAGTCTACGCATTCAAAAGTGTAAATGAATGGTGGCTGCACATGTCGCTGGAGAAGGGCCTTGGCCGTTCCCTCCTGCCAGAGGGGCACAATTACGCACTCGTGAAAAGCCTGACCACAAAGCTGTCGCCTCAGGATTTTTGGAAGCATTTGGAGTTTGAGCCTTACCAGGATATTCTGGACGTCCAACTGGAGTCGTATAGCGTGTTGGAGATTGATGACGGGCTGAAGCCGGTTTTTTTCTACTATGTGGACGGGGGCTTTACGCTGACTCCTCTTTTCAATGCGGAAATGGCACGGCAGAACAAAAAGGAGGGCTGAGCTTGCGGGAAAACGAGAAAAGCTGTGGCACCTGCGCCCATTCGTACATAGAGCGTGAGAACTTTCGGCTGCGGCAGAAATGTCACAGTCCGGAGTACAATGCATCAACTTATACCCATGAGATGTTCATGGAGGACCGGGGTCAGGGGCATTGCCGCTTCTGGGCCCCCCAAAACACGGAGCAGGTAATCTTATGAAAGATTATTTCATTGGTCAGGGAACCGGAATTACGGCTCAGTTTGATACACTGGAGGAAATGCTCGCGTATCACGCCGCAATGCCCGCATTGGAGCGGCATTTCTGCAAGCTGTATGACCGGCGGACACACAAATACGCGCCGGGCTGGGCGGTTACCTGGTCATGGCATGACAAAAGAGATCCTTGGCAGGACTGGAACTGACAACCCGTTCTATTCGCCAGACGGACAGGCCATAGTGCCGGAAAGGAAATTTCGATGAAAAACAATTACTCTCTTGCCGAGCGCAACCGCATTGTGGAGGAAAACCTCTACCGCATTGATGCTGCCATCCGACGGAACCGTGGGCTGATGAAGGCGGCGCGTCTGGAGTATGACGACGTGTACCAGCAGCTGGCTATCCGGCTGATCCGCTGCGTGGCGGGCTTTGACCCGGAGAAGGGCGAACTGGGGGCACACATCAATGCCCAGCTCCAGTATGAGCTGCTGAACTGCAAAGACAGCCGGAGCCGGTACGGCTTCATCGGCGCTCCCCGTGATCTGCGGGGCGCGGTGATTTCCCTGAACGAATGCCCGGAACTGGCGGCGGCGTGATGGGAATAAGGTTTTCCTGGCTCCGCCGGTGGGCGCGATCGCGCAAAGTCCGTTTTTTCCCTGACGGCGAAACCTATGACCTTCAGGAGAGGCTGGAGGAAAAGCAGAGGAACATCCGATACCTGGAGCTCCAGCTTGCCAAAACAAGAGCGGACAAGTTTGAGCTGGAGCAGCGGCCCATGGAACTGCGGGATACCATCGCCGCAATTCTGAATGAGCCTGTCAATCAACTCAGAAGCGCCGTGCGGTTTCATGTTCGGGAGGCAGAGACCGGCCCCGGCTGGGAGGTTGTGACCGATTACTGCTGTCTTGGCGGCTGTGATTTGAATGTCTACGAATTTCCATCAGAGCGGGATGCGCTGCTGTTCGCCCGTTTGCTGGGCGCGGTGGGCTATCGGTCCCCGCACAACATCGCCTGTCCGGCTTGCTATGAGGAACACATGAAAGACTGCGTTTGCAATGGAGGAGTAGAAATTGAGCCTGTTGTTTTCAGAAGTTACGCTTTATCGGAGGGACGGCATGAACATGCTTCTCTATGAAAGCGGGCACCCGGATGAGTATGACATGCGGGAGCTGCTGAAAACCGAGGAGCGTTACGCCGAAGTTCGCTCGTTTGGCCTGAACGGCCTCTCTGTTCAGGTGCAGCACTACCGCTTTCTGGGGGGCAGCTCCCGGGACTGGCTGGCGGAGCGTGAGCATATCGCTTTGATCGAAGCCTATAACGAAATGACGCCGGGAGAATTATTTCCTGAGCGGGACGATGTAGAACATCTGGAATGCTTTGTGTTCCAAATTGATGAATGAAAGGAAATTGCTATGTCTACGAACCAAACCCCCTTGCGGGACAAAATGCTGGCCGTCATGGCCGACGTCAACGCCCAGGTGGCGGAGCGTGAGGAGCTGGTGGAGCTGATCGCCATTGCCCTGCTGACCCGGAAAAACCTGTTTCTGCTTGGCGCGCCGGGCCAGGCCAAGAGCTATGCCATCAACGCCTTCCGCAGCCGGATTACTGGTGCGAGGCAGTTTGAGCGCCTGCTCTCCAAGCAGACGGATGAGGAGCAGCTTTTTGGCCGCATCGACCTCTCCAGTCTGATCCCCGGGTCTGTGCCCCGAGATGTGCTGGAGAAGAATCCTCAGTATCAGGAGATGTGCGGCAGGCTGAAAGCGCGGCTTGCCAGCGGGCAGAGTGCCGGCGACCTTCCTGAGCAGATTGAGCGCCAGCGGAAGGCACTGGGTGAGCTTTACGGCGGTGAGCCCAAGGTCAACACCGCCGGGAAAATTCCCGAGGCGGATATTTGCTTCCTGGATGAGTGCTTCAAGGCCAATGACGGTGTGCTGAACTCCCTCCTGACGGCGCTGAACGAGCGCAAGTACACCAACGAGGGCCGTACATACCACATCCCCACGATCTCTTTCTTCGCGGCGTCCAATGAGATCCCGAATTTCGCGGACCCCCAGGAGAAGATTCTGGAGGCCCTGTACGACCGCCTGGAGCTGAAGGTGGTGACGGAGAACATCTCCGACCGGGTCAAACGTCTTGCGGTCCTGCGGGACAAGCAGGCTGGGAGCAGCCGGCAGATTGCCGCCTCCTTCACCCTAGAGGAGCTGAAGGAGATGCAGGGACAGGTGTCGGGCATTCCGGTGCCGGATTCCGTTAATGAACTGGCGGACGATATCCTCTGCGAACTTCGCAAGAGCGGTATCCCGGTGTCTGATCGAAAGTATCTGAACTACTACCCTATCGCCCAGGCCAAAGCGTGGCTCTCCGGCCATGCTGCCGTGGAGTCCAAGGACCTCCTGACGCTGAAAAACTACCTTTGGCAGAAGCCGGGGGACCGGGCCGTGGTGGAATCCACGCTGAACCGCATGTGCGTCAATCCCATGTCGGACAAGGTAAACGGTATCCGCGCCATGGCAGTGGAAGCCCAGGAGGAATTTGACGCCGCAAGGCAGGACGCCTCCAAACCGAAAGCGGGCAGCCGCGCCCTTATCAAACTGCGCGGCGAGTTGATCCGGCTCTATGGGATGCAGCAGGATTTGGCGAATGCCGCCCAGTCTGACAGCGAACGGGCTTTGACAGACGGACTGCTGACGGGCCTGGAGCAGATCAACAAGCAGGCTCATGAAGCCGTCAACTTTACGCATGTGCCGTTAGAGCAGATGGCGGCTATGCAATAAGAAGAGATCAGGAGGAAAAACATATGTTGAACAAGATCATCCTCATGGGCCGCCTGACCCACGATCCGGAGCTTCGCCGCACCCAGAGCGGCACCGCCGTCACGTCTTTCTCCGTCGCCTGTGACCGGGACTTCAAGTCCCAGGACGGCGAGAGGGAAACGGATTTCATCGACGTGGTGGCCTGGCGCTCCACGGCGGAGTTTGTAAGCAAGTATTTCGCCAAGGGCCGCATGGCGGTTGTAGAGGGGCGATTGCAAATCCGGAATTGGACTGACCGGGAGGGCGGCAAGCGCCGCAGCGCGGAGATCGTTGCGGACAACGTGTATTTTGGTGATTCCAGGCCCAAGGAGGAGCAGGATGCTTCGGCTCCGCCCAGCGGCGGCTTCGGAAATTTTCCGGAAGGCTTCCAGCCTAACTTTGGAGACCTGGAAGAAGAGGACGGCAATTTGCCGTTCTAAAGAACAGCGCGGCGGGGGGATTTTTCCTCCCGCCGCCGATAACAGGGAGGCTCTGAGTTTGAAAAACGATATCTTTATGAACCTGCGCTTTGCGCCGCTCTCCTGCGGCCGCTCTCAGGTAAGAGGTTGATCCGTGTTGAGAAATGCGGATTGCAGATTAGATTTAAAGAAGGAGACCATGTAAATGAAGCAGCTTGGTAATTTGGCGATGGTCTGCGCCCGGCGGCGTTCCATCCTGTTTATGTCGGAGAACGGCGAGGTGCGTGTCACCATCCGCAACGCCCCAGGGAGCCCCAGCTACTACCTGCGTTGGGATGATGATAAGAAAATCGAGGGAGTTATCCATGAATTGAACTTTGGGAAATACAGAAATTATTAAAAGGAGAATCGCATGAAGAATCCTATCCTGGGACGCCTGAAAACGGAGTGTCCCTTTCCCCATGTGTTTGAGGATTTGGAGCGGGGCGAGGACGGATTTTCGAATGTACCCCGCAGAAAAATTGGACACATCCGTGCCGACTATGATGGGCACCGCTGGTGGAACACCGTCTGGCCCTGTCACCCGGTTTTGGCCACCGAGGAGATCAAAGCGGAAATTGACCAGACCTATGACGCTTTGACTGCTGCGGATGCGCTGAAAGACCTGTCCACCCTGACCCGGTTCTGCGAAGCACACCCGGAAGCCTGTGTGGACCGGCAGTTCCGGCAGGAGTATAACTTTTACTTAGAGGGCAAGAGCTGCGATTTCTGGATCAGGCTCATCACCCGTAAGCAGGACTACAACATGTATCTGAACGCCTTTACAAAGGCGGAGGCAGCGACATGAGCCCGACCAGAGCCGAGCGGACCAGGAACATGCGCTACAAGCGGCCCGCGCTGGCCTCCATGGGTGATGAATATTTGATACAGGAACTGGAGGCGATTCAGGAGGCATGTTCCGATATTCACTGGTTTACGGACCAGGATGACGACACACTCCTGAACGCCCTGGACGGCGACGAAGAGGACGCCTATGAGTTTCGGGTGGCTTTTGCGGACCTGGAGGCTAAGGCGGACCACTTGAGCCGCCTTTTTTACGAGCTTGGCGAGTTTGAAGACGATATTTGGCGGACCTACAACGACTGCACGGTGGCGTTGATTGGAAACCGCTACCGTATCGTGGGCTTTGATATGGACGAGGAGGATTATTCTTCTCTTACCGCTTATGAACAGGATTTGGCCTGTACGGAAGCTGGAAAGCGTCTGATGCGGATGACCAAGGCGAATATGCTTTCCGCTATTGGCCAAAGCATGGGTATCCTGGTTTCCTTTCTGGATCTGCGGCAGTCCTACGACTACCTGAAGACCACCTTTGACATTCTCCGGGATACGAACACCTCCTTGCTGGATACCATCAAGGAGATATCTACAGCCTACGAGGCGGCGGATGCCTGCCACTTTTACCACTGGTATGAGGAGACAAAGCACTTTGACCGCCTCTTGAACTGTTTGCCTCAACGAGCCTGGCTTGAGTAAGGAGGCATATGTCCGGCAGATAGCCAAAAGGTAGTCGGTGGAATCTCTATTGTTTTCACAGTTGAAAGGAAAAACTTTATGTGCAACACGTTATTGCGAAAGGCGATTGCCATTGATTTTGATGGATGCTTATGCACCGACGCCTTCCCGGAGATTGGAATGCCAAATTGGTCTATAATCAAACGGGCCAAACGGGAACAGCAAGCCGGAGCCGGTTTAATTTTGTGGACCTGCCGGGAAAATCAGCTTCTTTTGGACGCCGTAGCGGCCTGCGAAGAATGGGGGTTGTCTTTCGACGCTGTGAATGAAAGCCTTCCGGATTGGATCGAGGCATTTAAGACACGGCCCAGGAAAGTTGGCGCTTCGGAGTATTGGGATGATAAAGCGGTGCGGACGCAAAGGCAATGCTTTGCTTTTCCCGAAACTTTACTTAAATTCTGCATCAATGTAAAAGAAAGGATACTTGGTATATATGATCGATTTTGAGAAATGCGCGCGTCCTGGGACCTGCGACGTGTGCGGGAGAAAAACTAAGGTTGCCGTCTGCGCCTCAACTATGGGACCCATAAGCCACGCCTACTGCCAAAAATGCCTTTCGGCGGGAGCGGAACCGTACAATTTTATGGCCGCCTACATTGCCTGTGCCGGCAAGTGGCCGGATGATATTTCCCAGGAGACTCAGGCGCGGGTCCGCCAATTGCTCGCATTCCACCAGAAAACGGAAGCGGAGTTTTCCAAGGACATTGCGGCCATCCAGAGTGCGTATGATTGACAAGTACCCGAAAACCTGTAACCTATGCGGAGGCGCTGTCCTGTACACCAGCAACGCGGTGATTTACGGGCAAGAGTACGGCAGCGGTCGATGCTATCTCTGCACAAAATGCGGCGCGTTTGTCGGTACCCATAAGCCGTGGCCCAAAGAAGCTCTGGGACTTCTGGCGAGTCCCCGTATGCGAAAGGGCAAGAAGCTGTGTCATGAGCTGTTTGACCCGTTTTGGCGGGGAAAACCGAAGGCACAGAAGAAACGCCGGGACCTTTATCTCTGGCTGTCGAAGCAGTTGGGTATCCCTTGGGAGGACTGTCATTTTGGGTATTTTGATCTGGAGCGTCTGCGGGAAGCCTACCGGATTCTCCTGAAAATCCAGGGACAGGAAATGCACTATGACAGCGGCGGAATGATTTACTTCGCCTAACGCTTTTACGTGGAGGAGATTCAGTTCTTTTGCTGGGTCCCATCCGAACTTACGAATCGAAGCGGTACATATGTGCCGCCTCGATTCTTTTTTCTGTACATGGAGGTGTTATGTACGAACAATTGACGTTATTCCAGCCGCCGGCTCCGCCTGCCCGCGCTGTCTATGGCAGCGGTGTCGGCCAAGCTCCGGCGCTGCCTGGGCGAAAGGATTCGGCCCATATGGAGTCTATCTGCCTGGATCGCCTCCTGCCACTGGAGGAATATGATAAGATTATCGTCCTGTTTTCCGGCGGAAAGGACAGTCTCGCCTGCGCGTTAGACCTGCTGGAACGGGGCGTACCCCGGGAGAAAATGGAGCTTTGGCACCATGATATCGACGGCGGACATCCTACCCGAAAAATGGACTGGCCTGTGACGCAGAACTACGTTCGGGCCGTGGCGGAATACCTGGAGATTACCCTGCGGGTATCCTGGCGCGTCAACGGCTTCTGGGGCGAGGTGTACCGCATAGGCGCAAGCTGGCCCATTCAGTACACAGACCCGTTCAGCGGCGAAACGCTGGAATGCCCGCTGTCAGAAAAACAGGTCCGCTCCGCCCAGCTCCGAGAAAAGATTCTAAGCGATTTGGAGCGGGAGGAATTGGAGCACATGGGACACCGCATGAAGTTTCCTGCAAAAAGTGGAAACCTCGCGACCCGCTGGTGCAGTTCCATCCTTAAAATCATGGTGGCGGACACGGTGATTCGGAACTTGGATATGGAGGAACTGAAATCTATGGGGAACAGTCAAAGGTTCCCATTCAAAGGCTCCATAGCCAATGGCCGCTTTTGCAGTCCCAACCTCAAGCGGAAAGTGGGGGACAGCCTCATCCGAAATTTGGACGAACTGAAAGCAGACGGCCAGCGCCTGAAGTTTCCGGCAAAGTCCAGCTGCCACCAAGGCCGTTGGTGTTCCGGTTCTCTGAAGGCCCAGGTGGAGAGCAAGCTCTACACAGATATTGATGCACTTGCGCAGGATGTCAAGATTCTGGTCGTTTCCGGCGAACGCCGCCAGGAGAGCGCCGGACGGGCTAAGTACAATGAGATGGAGATTCACCGCACCAATGCCACGGCAAAGGCTCACCGGCTGGTCCACCAATGGCGCAGCGTCATTGACTGGGATGAAGCTCAGGTCTGGAACATCATCAAACGCTGGCATATCACGCCTCACCCCTGTTACGCCGCTGGCTGGAACCGCTGTTCCTGTATGATGTGCATTTTCAGCCTGCCCGCTCATTGGGCCGGAATCCGGGAGCTGTTCCCGGAGCGGTTTGCCGAGGTGGAGGAGGACGAACGAATCCTGGGTTTTACCCTGGACAACAAAAAGACATTAGCGGAGTATGTCGGCAATGCAAAAAGCTGTGTCTGCCACGACGATCCGCGAACGTTGTATCAGCTGACCAGCGGAGAGTTTTCCGTGGCAGATGTGGAGCGGCAGGAATGGACGATGCCCGCCGGGGCCTTTCACGGCGCCGCTGGCGGACCGTGCTGAAAAAAGGAGAATGGCGGATGCGATTGAGCAAAGAGGACAAAGAACTGCTGCACTCCTGGGGATTTAAAGATCAGGATTTTGGGCAGATCGAAGAAGCACTCAGAGCAGACAAAACATCCTATGAGCTGGAAAATTGCCGGATCAGCCGTAAACAGGCAATTGAAGTTCTGGGAATGCGTAAATTTCTGTCTGGGATTGCAAGAAGTGCGTTTCATTGGTCGGCTGCGCGTGAGACATCTGATGGGAAGGTCGTATACTTTGATTCACGCAAACTTTTCAAATGAAACGGAATCCGGAATTTTTGAAAGGGTAAAATTCTCATGAAAAAGTATTTTGCTTATTTGGAAGAACTGCGCCACAGCAGTGTAACAAATATGTATGGCGCAAGGCCATACTTACAGCGGGAGTTCCCAGAACTGGCCCATGATCCCCAGCGGGCCAGCGAGATTCTGCGGGCCTGGATGGACAGCTATCGGACAAAAGGAGGTAACAGCAAATGAGAAAGCCCTACCGTACCATTGACGATGTTCTCCGGTCCCCCTGGGCGGCCGCTGCACCTCCGAAGGAGGCCGCCCTTGACCGGGTTCTGCGTTCTACAAAGCTGGAGGACAGCATTTACGGCGACCTCCGGAGCGGCGACAGCGACCTGGATCAGATCGAACAGACGGCGGAAAAGCAGCTGCACTCCTTTCCGGCCCTCTCCCGGGATATTTTTCAGTCCTTCTATTCCCTGATGCCCCGGAAAAACCAGGAGGATATGCTGTCCGCAGCGGCGCGGAAATTCAACGCGCCCATCCTGGACCATGTGACTCAAAGTGAAGACTATCCCACGCTGAAAAGCGTCTGCGAAGGCCGCGAGCTGCCCGCCTATGAGGCGGCGGCGGAGTTCATTGCCAAAACCGCCGGGGAGCTGGACGGACTTCTCTCCGATATCGGCGGGGATAAGGGCAGCCTGAACACTCTGGAAAAGCTGGAAAATGCGAGGCGGCAGGCCCAAGAAAAGCTCTCCGGACTGCTGGATATGATTCGGCACGCCCCGGATCACAGCAAGGAACTGGAGCAGGCGGCCATCAAAGCGGCGAATCAGGTGGAGAGCAAACGCCGCCAGGTGGAGGCTGTGGGCAAGATGATCGACGCCAGCACCGCCGGGAACCAGGACGTGATTTCCGCCCTTGTGGCCCAGGCGGTCCAGTCCGCGACGGAGAAGGCGGAGGAGGTCCAGGCCATCATCGGAGCCTGGAGTGATGAACCTGGTAATCTGGAGCGGAATGAGGTAAACGAGGAACTTTTGGCAAAGGTACGAAAGAGTGATGCTTTGAAAAACATTGCCAAGTACCTGGGCCGGTTCCGGGAGATTTTCGCTCAGGGCAAGCGGAACGGCTACACATATGGCCGCGGGGAGAAGTATTCCCTGGAGCTGGGCAATGATCTTTCCAAGTCCCTTACCTCGGAGCTTGCTATGCTGGCTTCGCCCAAGACTATGCCGCTGTTCCTGCAAAAGTACCAGCGCAAGCAGCTCAAGCAGTACCAGCGCCGGGAACCCATCTACAAGGGCATGGGGGATATCATCTGCTGCCTGGACGAATCCATCTCCACCGCAGGCGACCTCGCCGCCTGGGGCAAGGCCGTGACGCTGACGCTGCTGGAGATCGCGGCAGACGGCGGGCGCAATTTTGCCCTGGTCCATTTCTCCGACCCGGGTGACTTCAAAACAGATATGTTCCGTCCCGGCGCATACACTGTAGAGGACAAAATGGCGGCGGCAGAGCTATTCCTGAATGGCGGAACCGATTTTGAAACACCTATGCGGGAGGCCCTGCGGCTCATGAAAGAAGACGGCTTTGAGAACGCTGATATCGTGTTTATCTCCGATGGAGAGTGCAAGATGCCGGAAGATTTCTTGGAGGAGCTGCGGAAAGAACAGGCGGAACGCCGTTTTACGATTACCGGCGTCCTGCTGGACAGCGGCAGCCCTGGCATGGACTTCAGTTTGAAAGCCTTTTGCCAGAATATCTACCGCACCAGCGAGCTGGCGGGAGAGGATATTGTACGGGAACTGGTGAGCACACGGATTTGATTCCACATTGTTGTCCACACAGAAAGAAATAAAAACAGGCAGGGGGTCCACCGAAAAGCGGACCCCCTGCTTGTTTTTGGAAGATTGGATGAAAAGAAGTTTTGTCTCTTGCAAGTATTAAGATACAGGAGAATTGTTAAGCAATACAGTGCTGATTGTTACAAAAGGCTTAAATCTGATGGGACTTTTAAGGACAGCTTCACGGGGACGGTTGAACCCTTGCGCGCAGGAAATGATTATGGTAAAATGAAACTGAAAAAGGGAGGTGGTTCCCGTGGCCTATGAAGAAATTCTTGCCTGGTGGCAGAAAAAACAAGTTCGCACCGCTGCGGACATTGCCCTTGAAATGAACGGCAACGGGGCGGCATTTATCTACCATTCCGCTAAAATTGAAAACGACAATATTACCTACCACGACACTCGAGAAATTTACGACCATGGCGGCGTCACGGGCTATACCGGCGACGTTCGTTCCCTGTTTGAGATTCAAAACTCCGTAGCGGCCTATCGCCGGATGCTGGATGCCTTTGAGAAGAGGGAACCGCTGGACCAGGCGCTGCTTCTGGAGTTCCAGGGACTTTTGACCCAAGGCACCTATGATATGCTGCGGTATCAGAAGGGGGAGCGGCCCGGAACCTATAAGAAAAATGACTATGTGACCGGCCCCCAGGAGGTGGGCGCCCTGCCGGAGGATGTGCCGGAGGAGCTGAATGAGCTGCTGTCGGAGCTGAAAGACATCAACCCGGAGCAGGCGCTGACGGCAGCGGCATACTTCCACGCCAAGTTCGAGAATATTCATCCCTTCGCCGACGGCAATGGCCGCACGGGAAGGCTTTTGATGAACTATCTTCTTCTGCTGTGGGATCATCCTCCTATCATCATCCATGAAGAGGACCGGAAAGCGTATTACGCCGCGTTGGAGCGGTTTGACAGAGAGCAGGAGTTGGACGGTCTGACGGATTTTCTGAAGGAGCAGGCCATCAAGACCTGGAGTACCCGGTTTTCGCGGGCAAAATGAGCGTCATGGCATAGGGCCGCAAGAGCATCGCGCTTTTGCGGCCCTGTTGTGTTCTGTTTTGGTTGATAAAACTCCACCTATACAGCCCCCCGTCGGGATGGTAAAATGAGATCGTATTCTAGGGCGGAGCAAATTAGGGCGGAGCAGTTAGGGAGGAACGGCGAAGAGAAGGGGCGTAGTGCGCCCTGCGCAGCTCTTGGCGGCTTTGCCGCTTGCTGGATAGCCGTTGGCAGCTTGCTGCCTTACGGATATCACTCCCCTTGGGGGAGAGCTGCAGCGTACCCCTTGAGGGTGCTTCTGCCGAACCGCAACGGCCTGGAAGGAAATGAATCGGACAAGAAGAGCGTAATTGCCTGTTAAGGGGCGTTACGGTCTTTTTTTGTCCCAAAATCGAAAGGAGCAAGCAAAAATGAGCGATCAGAACAGCAGTTTCCCGTTTGAAAGTATCGGTCAGGAAGAGGGGCTGGAGATTGCCGCGATCTTCGGCGGCGGAACGCCCGAGAACAACACGAATCCCTTTGAAGCCATGATGGCACAGCAGGCGGAACCCATTGCACCGCCCACTCAGCCCCAGACTGTGGAAAGCGCGCCGTCTCAGGAGGCCCCGGCCCCTCAGACGGCTCCGGCTCAGACCGCGGCAGCCGTTACAACGCTGGTCCCCGAGACAACGAAGGCCCTCCAGCCTTCCTCCACTCTCCCCGCAAATACGGAGGACAATCCCATCAGCGCCGCCTTCGCCAAGCAGGAAGAGGCGGCGGCACAGACTGCGGCGAAATCCCTCTTTGAAAAAGTGCCGGTTTTTTCCTACGGCAGCGCTAAGGAGGACATCACGGACCCCGCCCAGACCTTTGAGGAACTCCGTATCGCCAAGTCGGACGATTTCCCCGAGCTGTCTGAGGGCAAGCGGGTCTCCTGGAGCGTGGAATACGGCAAGGTGACGAAAGCCATCACAGACCCCAAAGGCACCACGATCCGCTCCGTCAAGGAGGAGATCGAACAGTCCAAGGTGTTCCTGGACGGCCTGAAGAAGGCAAAGGACAAAAACCCGGACTGCTTGGTGAAGCCCCGGGTCACCGCCCAGAGCAAGGGGATTGCGTCCTATAAGGGCGTGTTCCCGACGTTGGAGGAGGCGCAGGCTTCGGAGAAGCCCATCTGCCTGATTCCCAGCGACGACGGCAGAGTTTACGAGCTGCGAAAAACGGAGCTGGGCGAGTTTCTCGCCCCCAAGGAAAAGGTGATCGACTTTCAGCAGATCAGGGCCGGGTTTACCCCGGCCCTCCCGCTGATTCCGCTGGAGCTGCTCCAGCAGATCATCTCCTTCTTCCGCTGCTATATGGGGGGAACCCAGGAATTTGAGGCCCTGGCCCATATCCTCTGGGATAAGGAGGAGAAAGAGTTTACGGTTCATGTTCCCCGGCAAAGTGTTTCCAAGGCGCGGATCGACGCTGACCTGAGCCAGGACATGCCGTCGGAGGAACGCTATCTCCACTACGCCGACATCCACAGCCACAACAGCATGGAGGCGAAATTTTCTTCTGTGGACGACCAGGACGAACGGGCCACCCGGCTCTATATCGTGCTGGGCCGCCTGGACCGGTTCTTCCCGGATATTTCCGTTCGGATGTCCTGCGGAGGGACCTATCAGGAGCTGGACCCCGGCGCGGTGATCGAGGGCCTTGGAACCGTCTTTCCCCGCGAGTGGCGGGCTCAGGTGACGACTTGTTCTCCAGAGTTTGAACCGGAGCCTGGAATCGCACGGGTTTTTCCCGTGCGTTCTCGGAAAGCGGCGCCGACGGAGGAATTTGAGACGAAACTTCCGGGTATGAGTGAAGGGCACCGCTACCGGCTCCTGAGCCGGTTTCAGATGGACTGCGAGTATTATCTCGGCGCGGGAAACCGGTGTGCGAAGTTTCTCTGGGCCGGAACGGAACAGGCGCATATCAGCGCCATGCTGGCCCTTTGGGACAGTTTCCCGGAAAAACGCCGGCCGGAGTGGATATCCAGAGAGGACATCCTTCGCTATAAGGCGCGGATGCTGGGGGAACTGGCCGCATGAGATTTTCCAAAACAAGGCCAGTGAAGATTGTCCAGTTGGGCGCTGGCGGCACCGGGGGCCATATCGCGCCCCATATGTACCGCCTGCTTTATTCCCTGGACCGCCCTGTCCGCTATATCATCTGCGACGGCGACATCGTGGAGGAAAAGAATCTGGTTCGGCAGAACTTCACGCCCGCCGATCAGGGAGAAAACAAGGCCAAGGCGCTGGCGGAGCGGTATTCCGCTGTGTTCGGCCTGGAAACGGAGTATCTTCCCTCTTTCGTGGAATCCGAGGAACAGCTTCGGCAGTTCTTGACGCCGGAGGTATGGCGCGTTGGCATTTATGGGCAGGAAGTCATCAAGGAAATGGTGATCCTGCTGGGGGCGGTGGACAACAACAAGTCCCGCCAGCTCTGCCACCGGGTATTCCATCAGGCCAGGGAGCTGATCTACATCGATTCCGGCAACGGCGAGTTCACCGGGCAGGTGGTGTGCGGCATCCGCCAGGCGGGCAGAACCATTTACCCGTCCATCGGTACAGTCTACCCGGATGTGCTGGAGGATACGGACAAGTTCCCCACGGAGCTGAGCTGCGCCGAGGCGTCAGTATCTGCGCCCCAGAGTATGGCGGCCAACATCACGGCGGCCATGGCGGTGGTGAGCATCGTGTACAACATCCTGGCCCTGGGCGAGAGTACCGTGCGGCAGACGACGTTTTCCACGAAAACCGTCAACGTCCGGCCAACAATTCAACAGAAGAAAAAAAGGAGGAAAGCAGCTTGAGAGCCATCGTAGACGCGGGCGCTTTTTCGGAAGCGCTGAACCATGTGAGAAAAGTGATTCAGAGGTCCGCCATTCCCATATTGGAAGGCGTTCTGGTCCGATTCAAGAACGGGCGCTGTTTCCTGACCGCCTCGGATTTTACTACCTGGCTGACGGTGGCCCTGCCCGCCCGGGAAGAGGAGTTTGCCTTTGTGTTTCAAAAGCCCCAGGAGGTGGCGAAAGCCTGCCGGTATTACCAGGGGGAACTGACACTGGAGGTGCACGATATCAAGTCGGATTACCCCACGGTGACGTTTCGCAGCGGACACCGGTCCGGGACATTCGACGCCTTCCCGGAGAAAGATTACCCTTTGCCGCCCCCGATGGAGGAGAATGTCTCTTTTACCACCAATGCCGCCGCGCTTTTGAAGCGCATCGAGCGGGTAAAGTATGCCGTTCGGGCCCCCCAGGGCATCTATGACGAACCGCAGAGGACCTGCGTACAGTTTAGCGGGAACGATGTGTTCTGTGTGGACAGTCATCGGGCCGCCTGCGACACGGATACAGCCCTGGCCTTTCCCAGGCCCTTCCTGACCTGGGGGAATTCGCTGGCCTTTCTCAAGCTGATGGGCGGCAGCGAGGCTGCCGTTCGGATCGGAACCAATCACATTTGGTTTTCCACCGATGCCGTGAGCATATGCGCGCATAGGGAGGGCTTCGAGACATTTCGCCTGCGGGACGCCGTACCCGAAACCTTCTCGGAGGAGTTCTTCGTCTCCCCGAAGGAGTTTCTCCGGGAACTGGAGTACCTGGAGAGTTTCCAGCCGAAGAAGCATCGCCGCACGGTATGCTTTTGCGGCGGGCGGCTGTTTTTTGACAAGGTGGAATCCAAGTGTTCTACGTCTGTGGAGATCGAGGGGGAAAGCGAGATCACAGTGGGCTTTGACCAGCGGTTTATGAAGGACGCCCTGACGCAGTTTAAGGATTCGTCCCGCGTGAAAATGAAGTTCAGCGGTGAAATCAGCCCCATCGTCCTGGAGGCGGAGGGGCGGAACGATTTCGCCATGGTGCTGCCGGTCCGGCTTTATGGCCGTATGGCGGCGTGAAAGGGGGAAATTATGGAGTACGAAGATTTTAAGAAAATGTATCTTGACGACCTGATGGTCTTTTACCTGGGGCTGGAGCTGTTCGGTGAAAACGGCCGGGACAAAATTATGCAGAGTACGGATGAGGAGCTTAACGCTGCTGCCGGAATCAAGCTGGACAGCTTGTTTACAGAGAAAAAGATCAAAGGAATCGCGGAAGCGGCAAAGCGGTTTTCCGAAATGAAAAGTGTGGAGCTGCTGGCCTATGCCAGCCGGTGCGGTATTCAGCTGGAGGATAAACCGATAGATGAGCCCGAGATTTGCCCTCTTTGCGGCGGTTCTTTGCACTATGGGGCATATGAAATCACGGACGAACTCCGCACACAGGACTGGACCTGCGAGGAATGCGGTGCGACCGGAAAGGAAGCCTACCGGATGATTTTTGACTGCCACTTCCATGTGAGAGACCCAAAAGGAAAGCTGGCAGATCGCTGAGATCAGAATCAGTAAAGGAGCGGATTATGAAAACGATGTACATTCCCAAGGGCCAGACCGTGGCCATAGACATACTGGAGACAGAGCGCCTTGTGGTAGACGGCTGCCTGAGGGTGGCCCACGGCGTCAAGGCCCAGACCATCGGCGGCAGCGGCGTGATTCTTGCCGGGACGATCTCGGCGGATGACGTTTGTGTCCGGGAGATCGAGGCCGCCTCGGTGTACTGTCTGCGGCTGGGCGCGAAACGGGTCCAGGCGGCGGAGGTGTTTGCCTCGGAGTGCGCCGCCGTGTCCTGCTATCTCTGCGCCGACTATGTGGCGGCGGACCGGCTGACAGTAGCCCTGCATGATGTGGGCAAGATCGACGCCCGGGAGGTTATTGCCCTCCCGCCGAAGGAGCGGAGCCTGATCCGGCTGCTGCTGGCTTCGGCACTGCGGTCCGTCTGGCTGTCCTTGACTGCGGTCCGTCCTGCGGGGGAGGTCCTGGACGCGGAGTACCGTCAGATTCAGGAGGAGCCTCCCGCCGAAAAGCCGGAGGAACCCAGAGACGAAGAGCTGGAGCGAATTATCGCCATTTTCAAGCTGTTGCGAAGCTCCGGCTATACGCTGAAGATCATCCCTGGCACGCCGGAGGAAAACGCGCCCACGTTTGGTTTTCGGGCGGAACAGATCAACCGCCCCGCCGCGTGAGCACCATGAGAGAGCGGTTTGTTCTGGAGCGGACTGTTACGACGGAAAACGGACGGACGGTCCTCCGGGAGCGAAGAATCCACGGTACGCTGGATGCAGAGGGAAACTTCCGCCTCCGGGCCTGCCGCGGAAAGTGTTTTGTCGCCCGGCAGAAAACGGACGAAGAGACGAAAAACGGAAGAACGGCGGCTTGACCGCTTCATGAAACGGCAAGGGACCCGGTTGGCCCCTTGCCCATTTTTACAAGGAGGAATTGCAATGTCTGTAAAATCTCAGGAAAACAATATGCGCCGTCTGGCGGACCTGCTCAGCCAGGACCTCAGCTATATCGGCGGCGAGCGGGAGTGCGGCCCCAACGGGGCGAAGAAGACCTTTTTGAACCTGGGGAAGGTGTTCCTGCGGGCACTGTCCAAGGACTTAGGGCTCCGGGACGCCAAGATCACGTCCAACCCCGGCGGCATCGCCGTTTCCGGCGACTGCACGTTGATCGGAATGTGGGAGAACAACGGAATCTACATCAGCCTGGGACAGATTCTCTCTGACAAACGGACGGTGCTGCTGTACCGCACGACCCGGCACATCCGGGACTATACCGGCGGGCGCAATCAGCTCCTGACGGTGGAGGACCTGCGGGTGCTGTCCTACCCCGATTTGCTGAAGAAGTTTGGTGCTCTGCGAAAGGAGGACGGCATCCATGAGCGGCACGGTCGGGCAGCCTGAACCCCGCTGTTACGCGGTGGAGCAGCTTCGGGAGGCGCAAAAGCGCCTTCTGGACCTGTCCCAGTCCATGATAATCTGGCGGGCCAGGGTGGAAAAGTACCGAAACACGGACCTTGCCGCCGCTAAGGATACCTTTGACGTTCTGCTGAACGTCCGGCGAGAACTGGTGGAAACCTTGGGAGAGGTTCGGCTTCTGTTGATGGAGGCGGAGGAGTATCAGACCGCCGCCGCTGCCGGAAAGCTCCGGGATGGCCTGGCTGGCTATAACCTCATGAGCAGCAATTACGGGCCTGTCTATGAGGCGCTCCGCTCCTTTGCCGGAACACTCCCGGTGGAAGGCACCACCAACGCCGCTGTTGTGGGGCGGCTGATGAATAACATCAAGCTGGGCTACTATCCCACGGACCCGGACAACATCGCCCTGATGCTCCGCGGGATTCAGTTCCCGGAGGGCGTTACCACCAATGTCTTCGACCCCTGCTGCGGCTGTGGAAAGGCCCTGCGGCAGATTGCCCAGGGCAACAACTGCTACGCCTACGGCGTGGAGCTGGACGAAAGCCGGGCGGAGGAAGCGCAGACCCGTCTGCATCGGGTGGGCTTTGGTAGCTTCTTTTACAGCCGGATCAGCCGGGAGACGTTCCACCTGCTGTTCCTGAACCCGCCGTATCTGTCCGTTCTCAACGAGAGCGGCGGGAAA
The DNA here is from genome assembly GCA_910583695.1 of uncultured Oscillibacter sp. Taxonomy (GTDB): domain Bacteria; phylum Bacillota; class Clostridia; order Oscillospirales; family Oscillospiraceae; genus Oscillibacter. The sequence goes on along the minus strand of CAJTZL010000003.1, from coordinate 72,847 downwards.
TCCAGGCACGAAAAACGGTTCCTGATTGAAAGTATTCCGACCTTGGCCTATGGCGGACTGTTGATCTATGTCATCCCCTACTACCGCCTGACGCCGGATATCTGCCGGGTGCTGGTGGATAACTTCGACGGCCTAACCGTCTGGCGTTTTACCGACGCTGAGTTCAAAAAGTTCAAGCAGGTGACCGTTTTCGGCCTCCGAAAGCGGCGGGACATGGAACCCCAGGACACCCTCTGGCTGGAGCGGTATGCGGAAAACCCCGCTTCCATCCCCAGACTGACGGAGCTGCCGGAAGCTCGGTACGCCCTGCCGGGGGAGCCGCTGGAGGTCCTGGTGTTTCAGGGAGAACGGTTCAACCAGAAGGAGTTGGAGCAGCAGCTCCGGCGCTGTGACAGTTTTACGCAGATGATGTCCCGGCGCAGCGAGCTGGACGATGGGACGAAGCACCCGCCGCTGCCGCTGTCCATCGGTCAGATCGGGCTGGTGGGCGGCTCCGGGATGATTAACGGGCTGATCGAGTGCGATCATCCCCACATCATAAAGGGCCGGATCGTGAAGGTGGTCCGCACGGAAACGGAGGACCAATTCAACCACAAAGGAGACTACACGGGTGCGGAGATTCGGGAGACCATCTCCAATAAGATGATTTTCAACATCCTGACGCCCCATGGCTTCAAGGCACTGGCATGAGGAGAATGATTATGACGGATAAAAGAAACAGGAAATCCTCCATTCAAACGGGGCGCCTGGTGGCGACTCCCGGCGTGTTGGGCGCAATACCGAAGCCAGAGTTGCTGGCCGCGTTTCGGCGGCATATGGGCAGCGATTGGGGTGACGTCTGCGAGGCGGATTGGAAACAGAACGACTGGGCGCTCAAAAATGGGGAGCGCCTGCTGTCATCCTACAAGAGCAAAAACGGCGTGAAATTCTGGATCATTACTGAATGGGACAGGTCGTATACCACGATCCTGCTACCCTCGGAATATTGAGAAGGGAGCCTTTATGAAAGCAAATCACCTGGCGGTCGTCTTTTCCGCGAAAGGACTGCCGCAAAATACGGTCCAAGCCTGCGGGGCAGTCTGGGCGGAAACCAGCCGCCTGCTGCTTCCGGGGCTTGGAAAGGTCTATGACCGGTTTCATCCGGCGGCACAGCCCTGGGGCGTGGATATTCCGGCTTCTTTCAGCGTTGTGTTGGGCCGGGACGATCCCTGCCTCTTCCTTCGCCTGTATCTTCGGGCCAGAGAGTTTCGTGGGTCATCCATTGACTTCCATGTGGGCAGTACGCTCATGGAAACAGGTTTTGAGAAGCTCCAGGCGGCTGGCGATATCCTCATCTGCCCCGTGACGCTGGACGGAACAAACAAGCGCCTGGAGGGCCATATCCTCTGGCACACCGCAATGGCAAGCGGCGTCATTCTGCCGGACTGCGGCGTCTACTACGCGGAGCGGAAACGCTCCACAGTGGAACCGGGACTGGAGAAGCTGATCGAGAGCTGTCCGGCGGACTACGCCCTGTGCATGGTCACACTGGAAGAGGAGGACTGAATATGAAAGTGGAGCTGAAAATTTTCTGTACCCTGCTTGATGAGGCTAATGTGGAGGAGAGCGTTTCCAGCAAGGACTGCAATTCGTATCTGCTGCATCATGTGCTCATGCCCCTGATCTGGGGTGAAACTGTTTTGGTGAAAAACATTGATTTCACCCAATTTGACAGGGATGATGTCCACACCCTCGCCGATTATTATGAGTCCCTGGAAATGCAGGGCCGAAAGCTGATGGAGCTGGTGGGCGCCATCGCCGCCATAGAACCCGAGGCCTGCAAGGTCCGGCGGTTCTGCTGAGGTGCGCCATGGCCTTTGACATTGATCCCTGCACCTTCGATTTCCTCTCTCTTGCCAAGGACCTGTATGACTACGGCCTGCTGGATCAGGTGCTGGAGAACTGCGGCAGCTGGGAAATCTGTGAAGACTGTTACAGCCTTGCCTGGGAGGGAACCGCAAATGTCTTTGCGGACTTCAGTCAGTATTACAGCGATGAAAACGGAGTGGAAACCCTGGTGTTTTTTGATCCTGTCATCACCGGATTCTACCAGCTCTGCGCCTTTTACGAAGCGAAAAACGGTATTTCAAAGGACCGGAATCCGTTTCGCCAAAACGGAGAAGGTGCGGTGTACCAATGCTTTTGCATGGACGCCTACAATTATGATGTGCTGCTCTATGACGGCACTCGGGGGCGCCCCCGGCTGATCTTTTTGTCAGGCGAGGAGTTTTGCGGGCACCAGGAACTGCCCGGCGCGCTGGCGGAAGTGAAGTTTACCTTTGAGCGCTGCTGCAAGGAGTTGAAAGCGGCGATTGTCACGGAGAAACCTTTGACGGCGCTGCCGGAATATGTGGGAAAGGAGGCGGCCTGATTGAACGCTGCCAGCGATACTGTTTTGCGCATCTCCCCCAACCGGGCGGAGGTCATTGTGGAGCGGGAGGAAAACGGCGTGATCGCCCGGAAATCCATCACGCCGGACAGCCTGGCGCAATGCCTGCTGTCCAGCCGCTACGATAACGAATGCCATCCCACCGGCCTTCTGCCGGAGGGCTGCATCGCGGTCACCATGACCTCGAAGCACACCTGGTACTTCCTCCGTTATCCGGAGCTATATGCCGACATTTCGTACTATGACACGGAGTATCTCCACTTTCCCCTTCCCCGGCTGGTGTTTGGCTTCCAGTACTTACCCCGTGAAAAGAAGGTCGTAAAGAGCTATCTGTGCGTTGTGAAGGATGAGCGATTGACGCCGGATACGCCGCTGTTTATCTATCCGTTTTCCAACGTGCATGGTGACAGCAGCATCTGCCTGGGCAACAACGCCCTGCCGGCCTATAAGGACCCGGCCCGGCTGCATACCCTGGCGGCCTACATCCTCCGCTTTCCAAACAACAACGACCTGTATTCCAGCTCTAATAACCAGTTGAATCTGGAGTACCGGGACCTGCTGGAACAGCTGAAGGGAAAAGAACCGTCCGTGTATTATTCCCAGGTGCTGAAAGAGAAGCGGCAGACATTGAAGAACTTTATGGATATCGCAAGGAGGTAGCTTATGGCGCAAAAAGACGCGCGCGCCATTCAGGCGGAGCTGGCGCGGCCTTTCGCTCCAGAGGACCTGGAATGGCGGCTGCAAAAGGCAATCGAGGCGCAAAAGCGCGGCATCGCCGTTCCCTTTGTCACCAACCGGGCCATTCAAAACCGCCTGGACGATGTGGTGGGGCCGGACTGCTGGTACAACGATTTCAAGCCCTGGCACACCGCCGGGAAGAAGGAAGCTCAAATTTGCGGCATCTCGATTTACTTCGAGGGCAAAGGCTTTATCACCAAATGGGACGGTGCGGAGGACTCGGACATTGAACCCATCAAGGGCGGCCTTAGCGACAGCATGAAGCGGGCTGCCGTTCAGTGGGGCATTGGCCGGATTCTGTACAATATGGAGCCTGTATGGGTGAATATTGAGCAGAAGGGCAAAAGCTGGTACATCCAAAAGTCTGAACGGGTTACATTGGATAAGGCGTATCTGTCCATGCTGAACGCACTGAACCTGAAGCCCGCTCCCGCCGGCGGCATCCAGTCCACGCTGGAGGGCAGCGGTACGGAGCCGGTTGAAAGCCCGGAGAATCCGCCCCAAAAGGCTGGTACTCCGGCAATTCCGCCCAAAGACGGCGGTGCTGCGCAGAAGGGCTGCCAGGTCCCGGAAAAGCAGGAGGAACAAGCGCCTGAGCCGGAATATGAGTTTATCGTTTCCACGGCTCAGGTTCAGAAGGGCATGAAATCCAAAAATACGTTTGTGAGACTGAAAAGCGCCGACGGCAAGGAGATTAACGCCTTTGCCCAGGGAGAGCATCTCACGCTGGTCCCCGGCGCCATGCTGACCAATACCAAATTGTCCACCAAGCAGCAGGATACGGTGGTGTATTTCATTCTGGAGTCCTATCAAATCGTCCCGCAGGATCAGCAAGCGGCGTAACAGAAAGGAGCTTTTTGTGGAAAAGATCAAGTCTTTTCAAATCACCGGCATGACTATTTCCGGCTTCAAGTCCTATCAGGAGCCGACAGAGCTGGTTTTCGGCAATCCCACCGCCATCACCGGCGGCAATGGCCGGGGTAAAACCAGCATTGCGGATGCCATTGCCTTTGCCGTTACCGGGCTTCCCTTTTTCGGGGAGCGGGGCATTGACCGGCTGCACAACGAGGTCAACCCGGACGTGCGCATCGCCATGCGCTTTGTGGACGATACCGGCAGGACCCACGAGCTGGTCCGTACCCGCCAGAAGGGCAAGATGTTCATCACCTATGACGGCGGTGCGGTCCGCCAGCTGGACCTGAAGGACCTCTTCGGGGAGCCGGATGTGTTTCTCTCCATCTTCAACCCCCTCTACTTCATTGAGGAGCTGGGAGATCAGGGGAAAAACCTTTTGGAGATGTACCTCCCGGATCTGCCGATAGAAAAGGTTTTGGAGCAGCTGCCCCCGGACCTGGCCTTTGCGCTGAAGGACGAGCTGCTTCTTTCTCCGGCAACCTACCTGAAGAATAAGCGGGCGGATGTTCGGAATTTGGAGGAGAGCATCCTCTACATGCAGGGCCAGCGGGATCAGGCGGAGGCTCAAGGCAGGCATCAGATGCAAATGGCGGAAGCCGCCGCTCAAAAACAGACCGCGCTCCAGGAGGAATTGACTATCCTGGAGAAAAAACAATTCGCCGGTCTGGATATCCCTGCTATGCAGGAGCAGCTGGTGGATATCAGCGCCCGTTATGAGGAGGTCCTTCGAGACAGCGGCGGTCGCGAGGAACAGGAGCAGCTCTCTGAACTTCGGGAGAAAATCGCCAAAAGACAGGCGGAACAGTACCAATCCAAATATGCCGAGCCCCTGGCGGAGACCACTGCTCAGGTGAAGAATCTGGCTGTGCGCTACCAGCAGGAGGGACGAAATTACCAATTCCTTTCCGCCGGAAATCCTTGCCCTACCTGTCACCGCCCTATTCCGGCGGCGGCTCTTGCAGACGTGCAGTTGGAAATCAAACAGGCCGCCGACGCCGTCTTTGCTGAGGGCAAGGCGAAACAGGCCCAGCTCCTGGAACTCCAAGCGCTGGACAAACAGTCCCGGGAGACGTTCGAACGGTTCAAAGCGGATGACCTGGAGAAGTGGAATCAGGAGGCCGCGGAGCTGGAGTCCCGACGGCAAGCTCTGGCGGAGGCTGTTTCTCAGCAGGCGGAGACCCTGCGGCAGCAAATCCAGACACTGAACACCGCCATTGAATACGGCAATTTCAATCAGGCAGAGTTTGACAGGCTGAAAGAGTGCCGGGAGGAACTGCGCCAGTGCGCTGCGGAGCTGGCGGCGGCGGAAAATGCCGTCGAGCAGATGCCGGCGGATATTGATGGACAGATGGAAGAGACGAAGCGGAAAATCGCGGCGCTGAAACAGCAGATCACCAACGCGGCGCAGTATGTCGCCAAGCGGGCGGAGATGCTGTTTTCCGCTTTGAAGATGAACCGGGTGGAAATTTCCCTCTATGACGTGGTGAAGACCACCGGCGAGGTCAAGGACGTATTCAAGTTCACCTATGCTGGGCGGCGCTATGACCGGCTGTCTCTGTCCGAAAAGATTCGGGCTGGGATGGAGGTTTCCGAGCTGATAAAACAGCTTACCGGGCGGAATTACCCGGTATTCGTGGACAACATGGAGTCCGTGGACGATCTCGCCAATGTCCGCCCCACGGGGCAGGTGATTATGGCGAAGTGCGTGCGCGGCGCGGAGCTTTCCGTTCAGCCCATGAACATTCCTTCGGCAGCAGAGCAAAAGGCTGCGTAATTTGGTCCTTGTAAGGGGAGGTGTGCCGCTTGGTCTATGAGAAAATCCCTATCGTGGAAACGGCCCGGCGGTGCGGGCTGGTCCTCGACTCCCGGACGCTTAACCGTCTGGAGGTCGAGGCCAGCTGCCCCTTCTGCGGCGATCACGGACCGGGGAAATATCACCTGAGCCTCAACACCAACACAGATCAATACCGCTGTAACCTCTGCGGCGCCCATGGCAACAGTGTTTCACTGTATGCCCAAATCAAGGGCATGAGCAATAAAGCGGCATTCCGGGAACTGTCAAGAGAGGTGAAAACATACCCATTTCCAAAGCGACCAGAGCCACAAAAAACAGAGAGGCAGCCAGTACCTCTTGAACAGAGACACGCTGCCTATTCGGATATGCTGGAGCATCTGACACTCCTGGGCCGTCACAGGGAAAACCTGCTGGGCCGGGGGCTGTCCATGGAGCGTATCCATCAAAATCAATACCGCAGTATGCCGGAAACAGACCGGAGCCGCCGGCTTCTCGCCGCACTTCTTCGGGCCTGCGGCCATGAGTTGCTGGGCCTGCCTGGCTTTCGTACATACTACGGAGAATGGACCCTCAGCGGTCCTAAGGGCTTTCTGATCCCCGTCCGCAATCGGGACGGGCTGATCCAAGGCCTCAAAATACGGTTAGACGACGCGGATTCACCAAGCCGCAAATACCGCTGGCTCTCCAGCCGGGGTTTGCAGGAGGGCACCCGCAGCTACTCCTGGATTCATGTCACAGGCAACACCTCCAGCAAGCGGGCTTTTATCACAGAAGGCCCACTAAAAGGCGACACCGCCAGCTTCCTGGCTAATGACGCGCTGTTCGTCTGTATCGGCGGCGTCAACGCCATCCACGGCCTGAAAGATACCCTGACAGACCTGGGCGTTCGGGAAGTGGTGGAGGCCATGGACATGGACCAGATGACCAATGAGAATGTGCGGAAGGCTGTTCTCGAAATGCGCCGGGAGGTACAGAGCATCCCCGGCATCAAATATTCAAAATACACATGGAATCCGGCTTATAAGGGGGTGGACGATTACCTTCTCAGCCGGAGAGCGGCACAGATGTAAATGTGAGGTGATTATGAGCAGAACAATGATAAAGGTCCGTGCAATCGAACATTCTGTATTGACCTTTCAAACAATCAGCGTGGAGAACGGTGTTTCTCCACGGTTCCTTCTGCCAGTACGTGAGTTTGAAGAGATGGATCGCAAGGGACAGCTTTCGGTTAAGAGTATTTCGAACGCGGAGCATCCTATTCCGCACCAGGCTGTCTTCATCAGGCTCACCTCGTCAAGACAGCTTCTCATCTGCTTTCGCTGGCTGAATAGTCTTGATGTGTCCAGTTTTGTCCGGGCAGAATGTGTACAGCTTCCCTACGACGATTTGGAAGCGTTTGTTGGAGAAAGCAAGCGAGGCGGCGTGCCTACAGAATGGAAACGCTTATCGCTGGAAAACCATTCCTCCCCGCGTCTGGTATTTTTGGACAAAAGGAATCTCCGGCGGTGTTTGGCAAACAAAGCCATCCGACGGAAACTGCTTCGCTGTTTGCTGGGAGGGCGGTTTTCTGACCCGGAGGTTCAGGAAATCCATTTTCGTGACAGAGCAATACCGTACAGTTTTACTTATCAGGAGATTTGTGACACCCCTGTGCGGACAGTAGGCTCGCTTACGCTCTTTTACCAGGATGATTTGGATAAGGCGTATTATCATGTGCGAAGCCATAAGGAACCGAATCCGGCGCGTCCGGAATACCGGATGAAATTCGATCCGTATCTGCATGAAAGGTGGGATTTATTATGAAGAGTAGAGCTCTTGTCAAAGCGTCCGCAACAAAATGTGGAATTAACTTCCGTGTAATTAACCCCGCCGAAAAGTATCACCGCAATTTCAGCATCCTCCGGGAGGACTTTGAGAACTTGGAGACCCGGGGGGCAGCGGCTGCGCATGACGGTGGGTCCTTTGCTTTGATGCGGAGGATTCTGTCCGAGGGCGTGGTTTTCATTCGGTTCGTTTGGCTGTCCAGCCATGATGACGGCAGAGTGACAGGCTGGAAAGAAACCGTAAAGCTGCCCTTTGAAAGTCTGCGCTGTTTTGTTAGGGACAGCGCAGGGGAGAATGGGCCGTCAAAATGGTCGGCTCTCTCCATGGAATCCAGGGCCGCGCCGAAATTTGTGTTTTGTGGAGAAGAAAATCTTCACTCGGTCCTAGGAAACCAGCTTGTTCGCCGCAAGTTGGTGAAATTCCTGCGAAGCAATTTCCGCTGGCAGGGAACGGACGAAATCCGGTTCTACAACGATTTTGTGCCATACAGCTTTTTCTTCCGGGAGTTTCGAGACGGTCAGCCGGGAATGTGCGGCGGTCTGATCCTCCACGGGCAGGAAAATATGGCGAAGGCCCAGTATTCTATTCACACTTAATTGAAAAGAAAGGACGTATTTATGGGAGAAATTATTGATATGCGCGGCAAAGTGGCCGCCACTGAGGGCGACAAGGACCATATGTTGGGGAAGTTTCTCTACTTCTCCTTGGCAAACCTTCTGGTGGAGAAGGACGCCTTGGCCGACCTCTGCGCAAACTTGAACATCCCATACTCTGGCGGCAAACGGCTGTCCGTTTCGGATGCCTTCCGCTCCGCTACTGGGGACATTCAGGAGCGTATTCCCGTCACTCGGATGGGAGAGTCTCATATCTACTTGGCTTACTGCCGGGACAACAAACGCACCTCCGAGATTCTCTCCCGGGAGCTGGTGAAGGAGACGTTGAACCAGAGGACCAATCAGTATGAAAAGCTGGCCAACATCAGCTTTGACAAACGGGACGGCACGTTTCGCTGTGAGAACCTGGTGATGGACGATGTGGTGGATGTGCGGAAGTGCTGCCGACAGGCGGAGGAGTTGTTTGAACTTTATCAGCACTGCGCTAACCGCAAGCAGGTGGAATCGATCTGCGCCAATTTCCTGCGGTCCATTGAGGCCACCAAGCTCAGCATCAACGGCTATCTCTATTTTGTCCCTCGGACCTTTATGGAGAAGGTGGACGTGTTTGAGGAGTTCATCAATATCCTGAGTGGGCTGAACCAGAAAAAAACGCCGCTGATGGTCAATTCGTTCTACATCATTGACGATGAAAAGCAGCGGGGCAAAATGACCGAGGAGTTCTACGCGGCGGTGAAGAAGGAGATCGCCGAGTACCAGGAGCGGGCAGACTACTTTATTCAGTCTGGGTGCCAGAGTCCGGCGGTTATGGAGCGTTGGGTTCTGAAAATTCAGGGGCTTGAAGAGCGCAAGCGACATTATGAGCAGGTGCTCCGCCGCGAATTGGACGGACTGGACGACGAGTTTGGCACACTGAAATTCCTGGGCCAGGAGCTTCAGACGCGGGCAAAGAACCTTCGATTTCAAAAAGCGGCGTGATTAAAACCGGAGGCGGGGAGAAATTATTCTCTCCGCCTTTTCTAAAAAAATCATACCCTCTGCTCCATCGCCTGCCGGGCCTTGCGCCTGGCTCGAACCAGCGCCGTCCTCACATTATCCGAGGGCATGTTCAAGTTACCGGCAATCTCCTTGCCGCTTTTCTTTAAGATGTACTTTGCACTAAGCAGGTACTGTGTCCTTTCGTCCAAGCTGCCCCACACCCGGGCCAGGCGGTACAGGTCCTCTTGCGCGATGATCTGTTCCTCCGGCATCGGCGCGGGATCGGCAAGCTCTTCCTGGTCTTCCAATAGAATTGCCCTGTCCTTCCCCCGGAGGGAGTTGTACGCGGTGTTCTTTGCCGTGGAGATGATGTAATTCACCAGCTTGTTTTGCTCCATCCCCCTCAGCAGGGAAATTTTTTCAATCAGCTTCTCCAATACCGACTGAAGCAGGTCCTCCACTTCGTCCGTATTGCCGATGATCTTTCGTACCTCGGAATAGATTAGGCGGCGGTATTGGAGATATAACCATGTCATAAACGCTTTGTCATCCTCGTCCTCAATTGCCGTGATAATCAGCGGAAGCATGGAACCACCTGCCTTTCTCCTGTTCGTCTGATGATACTGGAATATTTTTTAGTATAGCATAGTTTGTGCGGGAAACAAAGCCTTTTGCACGATTTCTTTACGCAGCGGCCTTTGGTTGTGCAGGGTTTTCTTGTTTTTACCTTTTTTCTAAAAAAGATAAAATTTTTTGGTTGCATTTCCGGATTTCCGTGTCTCTTAGTATATAGGGAAAAATAAGGAGGGATAAAAGTGATCGTATTCACGGTACCCGCGGGAGACCCAAGCGGCAAAGCCTTCATGAAGGACCTGTACCAAAAATATTCCCGACTGATGTACGCGACCGTTCTGCGCATGATCCCCGACTGCCAGGACTGCGAGGACATCGTACAGGACGCCGTAGAAAGTCTCTGCAAAAAAGTTCATACGCTTATGGGCTTGCCAGCCCCCGCCCTATCGGTGTATATTGTATATACCGTCAAAAACAGGGCCAGGAATTTCCAGCGGCATCAGACGGTCGTGGACAGGCATATCGTACCGATTGGGAACGCCGGCCTGGAGCGGCTGGAATCGCCGGACCCGCCGCCGGAAACACGGCTGGAACTGGAGGAGCAGATGAACGCCCTGTACAGGGTATGGCCCCAGCTTCCCGAGCAGGACCGGGAGCTTCTTTACCGGAAGTATGTACTGCGGCAGGACAACGAGGAACTGGCGGAATTTTTACGCTGCAAGCCGGACAGCGTGCGGATGCGGCTGACACGGGCCAAACGGAAGGCGGCGGCACTGATGAAAGGAGATGAAAGCCATGACCGAGCACGAACGCTTGCTTGAGGAACTTGACGACGCCTACTTTGCCCTGCTGATGGAGGGCGTGGCGAAGAAGGAGGGCGAGCAACTGATAGCCCTCAATGAAATGCTCCAGGATAACCCGGAGGCCGAGGTGCCGGAGAGTGTGGACAAGCGGTGCCTGGAAACCATCGACCGCCATTTTGCCAGGGAGCAGCGCAGGATCGGGCTGCGGAAGGCCGGGAAGGTCCTGCGGCTGGCGGCGGTCATTATGGGAATTTCCGTGCTTCTGTTTACCACCGCTTTTGCCGTTTCCGAAGAGTTCCGTGTAGCAACATTGAATCTTGTGCGCACAATTACAGAAGAATATACCCAACTGGATATTAGGGAGCGCAATGAGGGCAGATCGCAAAGAACTCATGATCCAAAAGCGGGGTTCGAATATTTCCAAAATATAGATATTCAATGGTTGCCAGAGGATTTTGCGTATACTGAAGGTGAATACGATTGGTATGCCAGCTTTGAAAAGGAAAATGGCGAGTGGATTAAAGTCCTTATATACGATGGCCACGGTTCATTGAATGTTGACACAGAAAATGCGGATAGCATTGAGAATATTACAATCAATGGTAATGAGGGCCTTTGTATTTTTAAGGATGATTACATTCATATAGTTACAACCGATTTAAAAAATAACATCTATATTGACGTAATCGCATCGAACGAGTTGCTGGCGGATGATGTAAAAAAATTTGTTGAAAATATTTTCGTGTTGTAGGTTGCATTTTGCAAATTCTGTGTCTCCTTATTATGAGGGAGAAAATCCCAAACATCAAAAAAATGGAGGAGATCACGAATGAACCGATACGCATTAAGGAATACTCTGTCCACATTGGCCCTTTTTGTTGTGCTGTGCTTACTATCAGGAAGCGCGTTTGCTGCGGGCGAGTGCAGCACTACCGAAGGAATATCACCTAGATATGCAAATATTGCATCGTTCTATGTGGATTTGGATGTCAGTAAGGGGCTTACCTGGGAGGCTTCTTGTGAGGTAAGCGCCATGACAAAGCCGTCCTATACAGCTGAAATATTTGCAGAGTTACAACAAAAAGATGGCACTTGGTCTACGTTAAAGAGCTGGTGGAGTAGCGAGTCCTCTGTAATTCGAAGTGCCAAAACTTACAACGTTTATAGCGGATTCCCTTATCGCGTGAAGGCTACGATATATGTTTATGACAGCCGAGGAAATCTAGTGGAATCCTCAGAGAAGTATTCTTCTACCATATCTTGATGAATTTTACGTTATTTTATTAAAAGTCTGGCTTCCGCTCAAACTGGCAGAGTGCGAGATTTAAGCAGTCCCCATAAAAGATTGACATTGGAGGATACTGAAAAAAGCATCTAAAATACCTTTTGCATTTTGCGCACTATTGTATATGAAAAAGGAGAGACTCGGAGCTGTAGCTCCGGGTCTTTCCTTTTATGTTGCGTTTTCCCGGTTTAGGTTTCCTTATGTAATAGGGGGCAGTTAAGGCTTCGCATTGCGTGAGGACCGCCGGGCGCGGCAAACGGAAAATTTCTTTGTTGCGTTTTCCCGGTTTAGGTTTCCTTATGTAATAGGGGGCAGCTAAGGCTTCGCATTACAAGAGAACAGCCTGACCGCAATCATGGCAATCTTTTTGTGTTGCTCTTTCCGGTTCTGGGGGTTCTTTAGTAATAGGGGAAGTGATCGCCCCAGGCTACAAATGAGAAAGAGGTGAGTCCCATGCAGACGTAAGCGGGCGCTCCGCCGCCACCATACCCAAAATCATCACACCAACAAAATATATGAATATGAAAAGGAGAATACTCATGAAAAAGATTCGTAAACTGACGTCTCTGCTTCTGGTCCTGGTCATGAGCCTGGCTCTGGCCGTCCCCTGCTTCGCCGCTTCTCCTAAACAGGGTGATGCCGTTATCCTGGAGATCGGAGAATCCTATACTGATCCCGAGAGCGGGCTTACTTTTTCCCTCAAACCGTGGGCCGGTTTCAGCCAGGCTGAGAAGACCGCCCTCATGAACGGGACGGCCCTGCCCACCCCCCGGGGGGGAGTGCATTATTACTCCAGAGGCGTTGATATCAGAAGCGATTCCTACAGTGCGCCCTATACCGCACAGGCCCGTTATGGCAATGTGTTTGCCGCCGCAATTGATACTTCCCCCACAAAAAACCTCAGCGGCAATGATTATACCTATGTGGAGATCGAGGCGACGGATATGCACAGGTCCTGCTTCGGTCGTATCCCGAAGGGCGAGGCCACTGTCTTCGAAATTTCCGGTGGGGCTTCGGACTTTAGCGGGAGAGTGACAATGACCATCGAGCGCAATCCCGAGTTCTGGGTCTGGTACGACGTGTATCAGTATGCGGAATAATGCTCTATTCCCATAATCCTGCTTGAGACGAGGTGCATCATGAAAAAATGGAAGTCTTTCCTCTCTGGTATGCTCGCTATGACCGTCATCGTGTGTCTGGCCAGTTCTGCTGCTGCAGCCGGTGAAAAACTCCAGAGCAGCGAAGCCGGCGTCGTCATTCTGGACAACGTGAAAGTGGAACCCGGCGCAGAGTATACGGCAAACGGCGTGAATATCCCCGCTGTCGTCACCTACCAGGACCCCTCCGGCAAGGTCCACAACTATCTCCCGGTGGAGATGCTGACCGATTTTTTGAATATTCCCTCCTCCTGGAGCGAAAAGCGGAACAGCGTAGTGCTGGGCGCTACCATGGAAAACGCGGAGCTGGAGACCCGCGTTTATCCCGGCGGAAAGAAACCCGCAAACCCCGCAAAGCCCACCCTTGGACAGAAGATCGGGCCTTTCACGGAGGTCGCCCCCAGTTCTGTAGATACGCAGGGAGGTTCCACTGGCATTGACGAGGATAAGACCCGAGTCCAGACGGTGACGGGCTTCACCACTGGAGGGACCTACATTCCCGAGAACGGAAAGCATATCGTCCTTACGGTGACGAACAACGGACAGACGGCCGTCTCCTGCCTGGCGGGACGGGATCGCGTGCTGGGCAGCTTTGAGCGGTTCACCACCGTGGACATTGCGCCGGGGAAAACGCTGACGCGGGCCTTTGTCATTGCTGACGGAACGACGGAGGAACAGGCTGGATTTACCTGTATGCTTCGCGGCGCCGATCCCAGGGACGCCGCAGACGTGACCGTTTCCCTGATGCAGTACAAGTGAACAGCATATACCTAACGCCAGGCGGGGTCTGCGTGGTCAGGCCCCGCCAATACCATCAAAAAATTATAAGGAGCGCATTGCGATGAAAAAGAGAATCTGTAGCCTCATCTTGGCACTTCTTGTGTGCCTTGCTATGGGAACGCAAACGATGGCAAGCGCCGCAGAACCTGTCTGCGTGGAACCTGAACATCACAGCTGCGTAGTTGGAAAGGGAAGCGAAGCCGTTCTGGACTCGGATTCTGTTTCTCCCTTGCCCATGAGCAGCTTGGATCACCTTTTCTCGATTTCGACGGACGGCGGAACAGGTTTTACGCACCTGCTTGCGTCGAGTGGCAGCAAAAAATTCAAACAGGAAGACCTGACCAATGGCGGGCTCTTGATTACGGGCACCCTGTCGTCCAATGACCCTGAAACCGACACATACCTGCGGGCGGGCTATGCCACGTACAATTCGTCGAGAGACGAATACGAAGCGATTGACTACGCTCTATTCAAAAACGGCGAATACAGCGCGGCATACTTTGGCTTGAATTTCTGGTATTCCTACACCTATTACGGGTTTGCCGGGAAGTATAACGTAAGCAATTCTATTGCAAAGGGAACGCTTAACTTCTACAACGCATCCCGTTAAACGAGGGGTACAGAATGCGGAAAAAATTTTTCCTCTGGAGCATGCTGGGCATAATGCTGTGTATTTTCGCTGCGCTGTGCGTCGGCCAGTTTTCGCAGATTGCTTCTCAAAATAAACAGGAGCAGGAAATAGTCGAAAGTGATGTGCCTGAAGACGTCATCAAACGCTTGACGGACTTCTTGGAGGCATTGAAAGTAAGTACCGAAGATTCGGCGCAGTATGCATATTTCCCTAATGAGGATATTGAGTTGGCGCATAAAAACTCTGGGATTACCTTGATAAGCTATTCTATTGAGGAGTCCAGAAAAATAAGCGACAATTTATATGCGTTTAATTTGCTCCAGGAAGACTCATTTGAACCCGGGGAAGTTTACCGGATGTGGAAATTTGTTGGAAAGATCAATGGCTCCTATATGGTGATCGGCAATGCAAATTACATTCCAGAGGAACTGCGGGAAGGTTTAGACGTTGATGACTTTACCACTGAAAACGACTCTGCGCTTCCTCCAGGCACGATGATTTTCGACCTTACGTAAAGTCGTTATGAGATATCCCTAAAAATGTTCTTGCCGCTTAATCCGACGCCGACGGAATAGACACCAAAAAATGGCCGGAGAACCCTGACTAAAACTGTCTTATAACGGGCGGGGCCTGCGTGGTCAGGCCCCGCCGACTTCCAAAGAAAAGTATTGAGAGGCTGTTTGGCAATGGAATTTGGCTACACGATTCCCCTGCAAAGGCACTTGAAAATGAGGCTGCCCTCCTCAGCGAAAGCAACAGCCCCGTTCTTTTGCTGGGACGCTCACCTGCTGACCGTCCAAAAGCGGAAAGCCGCGTTGGCGATAAACCACAGCAGCCGCTACTGCATTCTGCTCTATGGGCTAAACGCAGTGGACTGGAAACGCCTGCCGGAGCTCATGCAAGGCGAGATCCGAGCGGCCATTTTGCGGGAAGGACTTTCAGAGTTTGAAGTTGCCCGGTATTTCGCCCTGGGCGGGCCGCTGAAAATTTCCCGGTCCCATGGCCCGGAATCCACAGCGGCGCTGAATTGGGCCATGCGGGCCATGCTTCCATATGTTTCCTTGCTGGACAATAGCCGACTCTCTCAGCTCCAAATAGCGCATATTATGAACGGAGAAGTCTATCATACGGCAGAGCCGTCCGTGCGCGGAAGTCCCAGGGAGTTCTTTCTGATGGGATTTCGGCACCTATAAGAAGCCGAAGTCAGCAAATAGTTTTCATGACAGAGGATCATATGATATGAATTTCGATACTCTACTTTTGCGGGATCAAAAAATAGACGTGGTGAAAACCGCCGCCATTTTGTATGTTGTGCTGTGTCATGTGGCAGCCGCTCCGTTTTCTGGCGGCACAGTTGGAACCACGTCCTGGTACTCGGCTCTGCTTTGGACCAGTCTCGCTCACGCGTGTGTTCCGCTGTTTTTCATGGCCAGCGGGGTCCTGCTCCTGAAGCCGGAGAAGGAACTGACCTTCCAAAAGCTCTACACGAAAAATTTACCCAGGATCTTAGCGGCCCTTTTCTTCTGGGCGCTTTGCTATAAAATCGTTTCCCTGAAACTGATGAACAGCCTGACCCTCCCAGACGTAATCGACGTGGTGAAGCACCTGCTTTTGTTCCACCACGAGGAGCATTTGTACTATCTGCATATCACGCTTCTGGCTTACGCCGCCCTGCCCATTACGCGGCTGTTTGTCCAATATGCCGATCAGCAGCTTTTGAAGTATGCGCTGGCCCTCTGGTTCCTGCTGGGCATTCTGTATCCAACGGTCCGAACATTCTGGCCGTTTACGCTGCTGAGCGGAATCCCTGTTCAGTGGAGGATGAATATGACCTACGCCTCCATTGGATATATGCTGCTGGGCCATTACCTGTCGGTGTATCATCCCCGGCCGAACCGTTGTATTTCTGCCTTGACTCTTTTGAGTGGATTCCTTCTGACCTTTTGGGGAACCTGCCTCACGTCCTACACGGCGGGCAAACCGGACAGCCACTTTTTAGAAGGGATGGGGGTGTTTGTTTTTCTGGTCGTTTTAGGCACGTGGAACCTCTGCCAAACGGTTTCTCTCTCGAAAAACAGCAGGAAGCTGGCGGGCTTTCTTGCCAGGGCTTCGTTTTGCATTTATCTTACCCATATTTTCTTCTTACAGGCATTTGCGCGGTGGGGCTTTCGGGCCGCTGACGGGCCTGTGCTGCTGACGGTGCCGCTGATCTCCGGGCTGATTGTTTGCTGCTGTTGCGCCATTTACATGGTCCTGTCCCGGGTCCCGGTCGTCCGGCGTTGGCTGATATGAGGAATTGCGTGGAAAGGGGGTGATTCCAATGGGCTCTGTGTGGCCCGGATAGAATATTTCTCCGGGCCTTGTTCATTCAATATGGATACACATAGGAGGTTTTCATGAGACGATACAAAAGAATCCTGGCTGCCTTTTTGTCCGTGATGATGCTGAGTGCCACCAGCGTCACGACCGCTTTCGCTGAGGACATCCCTGAATCCGAGATGGTGCAGGGTACTGAAATGCTCGTCGCGGGTATGCCCATGACCAGAAATGCCGAAACAACGGAAGTTGTGTTCGCGGAGGACGTTCCTGAAATCGGCGGGGAGTCCACTGGGATCATGGTGGAAGCCATTCCGATCACAGACCCGGAATTTAAATCCCCCACTGGCATTATTGGTGATTTCGGGGACTTCACCGATAATTCCGTTGATCCGCTGGCGGTGGATGATCTGACCGTTATCAAGGGCTCTGCCCTGTTCCGGGAGCGCGAAGTTGGTGCGCACTATTACGCTTTTTCGACGTATAGTGCAAGCTATACCAGTGCCTTTGCCAATATCCAACTTCCTACCGGCTTTAACAATGGCGGAAATCTGCGGAACGGCTTTGTTTGCCTGGGCATCTACGGCTCTGACCATGGCATTGATCTGGGCCTGATCAATAAGGGAGGCGGATGGATCCCCTATCACTACGACGTGGGACATGGAACCGCATACACATATCCTGACGTTTACAAGGCGCCTTCCACGGCAACGAATGCCATCATCACTGTCAAGCCTGTCAACACGACGACAGTCCACATGTATGTCCAGTTCACAAACTCCGCTGGGAGTTATGTTGGCACTCCGCTCGATACCGATATCAGAGTTTCTGCCGGAAACCTGACCACCGCCAGCAACGGCAGGATCAATTGCAGATTCTATCGTTTTGCGTCTCTGGTGCCTTATGGTAGCGATAACCAGTCTGATGGCACCTATATGACTGGAGGCCGTAGCCTGTATTGCCAGCTCTACAACGGAAGCAGTTACGTTGGCTGGGGGAAGGACTCTTCTACCATGCAGAATGTGTGGAAGATTTCTAGTGATAAGATTAGCTTGTCTTTCGCTGGCAATAACGATACCTACAGTATCCGGCATCGGTAACGGGAACGGTGACGGGAGCGGTGACGGGAGCGGTGACGGGAGCGTCAGCACAAATATACATGCTGTTGCACGACAATGCTGCTAATTGATGCGCCGCAAGTCAGAGCAGCTGATCTACCAAGGATCAGCTGCTCTGACAAATGCCTGCCCTGAAAAAGAGAGACTTTAGGTGGTTTTTGGAATCATTCCTCAAATAGATATCAAATATTTGTAACGATTGTTGATTTTATTGTTTATCATGTTCAATAATTTTCTGGATACAAGCTCGACACAATTTTAAGTTTCCAATTGATTGCAATGTTTTGTCCTTTCCGCACATAGAGCAGATTTCAACATGTTTGCGGAGCAATATTTTATCGCCTTCTATTAGTATTTCTATTGGGTCATGAATAAAAATACCCAACATTTTTCTAGTTTCTTTTGGAATTACAATTCTGCCTAAGCCGTCAATTTTTCGGACAATTCCTATGGATTTCATTTTTATGCACCCTTTCGCCCCAATTTAGTGTACAGATCTTTAATGCAATCCTCATTTGCTATCAACCCAATATTATTTATAAGAGCTAACGATTGAGGATTTTTTTTGCTCAAGCTTATTTCGTGATTTGGAGCAAGAAATTCGTTAGTCAATATGCAAACTGTTTTATTGCGTATGATCTTGTGAGTTTTGTGCAACTAATAACTTCCTTTTTGGCTGGTATGCCCAGACGCGGTGTATTGCTACTTATATAATACCAGCTTGTACAAATTTTGCAACCATTAACTATGGGTTACACTACTAATTAAGGTGGTGTAATGCTATGCCGAGGAGTCTTAAAAACGTCAATATCGAAGTCGGAGCACGCATTAAGCAGTTGCGTCAGGACTTGAAGTTGACCAGGGATGAACTTGCATTACGTGTTGGGTACAGTGCAAACTTCATTCAAGAGGTAGAGCGTGGACGATCTGGACTTTCTTCTGAGTCGATCAGAGCCTTCTCAACTGCATTGAATACGTCTGCTGATGCGCTTTTATTTGGGGGCGTGGGAAGCGAATGTGATTTTATTGCACGAAAGCTATTATCAGTTCCAGCGGAAAAACGGCAGCATATTATGAAAATACTTGATGCGGCCATTGAATGTACAAAATGAAGAAAAGCGAAACCCTGATATTCAGGGTTTCGCTTTATGACTTTGCTAGGGAATTACTGATATGGAATGATGCCGCAAGGCATCTTTTTTCTTGCCTTGGCACTTGCCTTTCCTAAAAAATACCCACGTTGTCGACAGCTCAAAACATGGGTCCCCGCCAGTACAAGGGTGGTGATGTAGTTTTGCCGAATCCCGGCGGTCTAGCGCCTGGCTCCACGGTGATATAGGTGCGGTCAGCGGGTTCGCCAGCACCCGCCGCTTCATACCAGCCCATGTGTCCACAACATCCTGACCCAGCTCACGGGTGAGGACCTGCTACTTATTTAAATTTGGTAGGCATGGCTTTCGATTTATGAATAATCACTTGGAGGAAATCTTACATTTATATGCTTTATATTCGATACTTTTGAAAGTATTGGCAATAGAAACTGCTTAACAGAGACATATATGAATGAATAGAATATTGTGCTTTTTAGATCAATTATTGCGAGTTTTGGATAATAAAAGTCCATATTTTTACTCCAAATGTTTCTCAAAAGTAAATTATTGCCATTGTTTTCTTGCGTTGTTCTTGCTATACTGTGTCAACCCGTTTCGCTTTTTATGTACATTCGGCCACGGAGGGACGGTTTTTGCCCTACCGTGGCCTTGGTTTATCGTTTTGGTAAGCGGCATTTATCCGTGAGGGGGATAAGCTCTAATTATAGATGCACACAAGAATAATCTTTTATCAAAATTTTATAGATTAACCATCTTAGAGAGCTAGCCTTAATAAAAGCCCACCGCGAGATGTATTATAGGGAGGCAGGAATATCCAAATGAAATACCAGGCATTAACAATTGGGCTGGCCGATGAATTATTCTCTATAATCCAGTCTTTGCTTTCAGTGTATTTACATCTTATACCAGCATCAACAACGAGAGATGCATCCTACTTGTTGGAGCAAAATGTGTTTCACCTTTTGATTGTAGACATAGAGTACCTACGGAGTGTACACTCGAGTGACTGGCTATCTGGAATCCGGAGAATCAGTTTTGCACCGATAATTGTGTTGTCCGACACGCCGGAACAAGACACGCATTTATTGGTGCAGTTGGGCGCGGATATTTGTGTTTCAAGTAAGTATCACACTATAATTGCAGATTTAGCCTATGCTCAACTACGACGCTATACAGAGTACAATCATTATAGCAATCCAAGTGGAGCAGAGGTCTCAGCTTTCCAAATAGGAGATTTTTTCATAGATCCAGCTCGTTGCAAAGTGAAAGTTCAAGGTCAATCTGTGAATCTACGGCCACGAGAATTTTCCCTGTTGCTATACTTCATGCGTAATCCTAATATCGTGTTGAGTACAAAGCAGATATGCAATCACGTTTGGGGAATGTCTAACGGCTATGACTACGGCATTTATCATCCCATTTATCTACTGCGGAAACAAATTGAACCGCAACCAAAGAATCCATCCTATATTCAAACTGTTCGCGGTTTTGGATATCGGTTTAGACCATATGTCGAAACTTGCGATAAGTGTGAGGATAATGTCAGAAAACAGTTATAATATTGTCAGAATTTGGTGGTAGACTGTTCTCACCTCGAAAGAAAGGACAATTGCCATGAAAAATTTTTTATTGATTTCAGATAACTTATCTTTATGTTTCTCGCGAAATAAACGACCGCCCTTTGTTTGGGGCGGTTGTTTGTTTCAATTCGACAAAAAGCGACTATTTTCAATCATGCTGGAAAAATTGTGCTTTATAGAAAGCCATAATAGAATTTCTGACACTTGCTAAGAAGGAGAAAAAGTTGGCTGAATTAACAGCTCCAGATATATCCGCTATTATTGGAAAGGATTTTAAGCATGAATGTCGACATGAAAGCCTATGTTGAAGAACTACTAAAAACCTATACTGATCGTGAACAGAAAATCAACGTTCTGCGCTATGAACTGGAACATCCAGCGTCTAGTTCGGAAAATGCACAGATCTATGCTATGGCTCTCGCCCATAATAACGGACTCGGGCGATCTGGCAGCCATATCTCTAATAAGACGATGTATATTGCTCTTAACTACCAGGAAAAGACCCAGAAGATGAACAGCGGCATAACAGATGAAATTGCCGTTGAGCTGCTGAAACTGGAACAAGAGCAGGACCGGCTGAACTACTACATTTCTCTCCTGTACCCGAAACAGGCTGAAGTGCTTCATTTGCTGTATATCAAATGTATGAAGCAAAAAGATGTAGAAAAGGTTTTGGGGCGTTCCGCTAAGACGATTCGGAATTTGAAGAAGGAAGCCCTGGCCACGCTCGTCAAAATGTATGAGTGTGCGGTCAACAGTCACTAATTCCCTTTGAAGTACCGTATAGTTCCCTGCTAATTCCCTATAAATTCCTCCTTCTAGGGTCTTGTAATTCCCTTGATCCCTGTGGTATGATTAAACTACCAAAAAAAGGATACTCCCTGGGCCGTTTGGGGTCCGGGGAGTATCTTTTGTCTTAAAGATTTTCTTTTGAAAGAGGAGCGATCTTATGGTACACACCAGAACCATCCGAGAAGCGGCGGCTTATTTTCAGGAAAGCGACCCGCATACCTGCTTGACCGAAACGGCTATCCGCACGCTGTTACGCACAGGAGCCGTTCCCAGCGCCCGTGTGGGCAGGAAGTACCTCGTTACCATTGAGGCCCTGGAAGCCTACCTGGAGGGTTCTGCGCCTCCGAAGGAGGTTTCGAGACCTGCATCCCGAAAGTGGCAGATCAGGTGAGGGCGCATTTTATCGGCAAAGGGAAATAAAATAATACCTTGTAGAGCCCTTGTTATTGCGGTATAATAAGAGCACTGTACTGCAAGGCATTATTGAAAGGAGAATGCCGTATGGCAAAGAAAGCTCAAAAAGCAAGGAAAACCTATAAGTACCTTACCAAAGCAGTCCAGCTTCCCGACGGAACCCGCAAATACTTCCGAGCAAAAACCCAGGAAGAACTGGATGAAAAAGTTCTGAAGGCCCAGATTCTCGTCAAGTCTGGCGTGGACATATGCAGCGAGGAAACCTTCGCCCACTTCTCCCAGTTGTGGTACGATCTTTACAAAAAGCCATACCTCCGTGAGAATAGCCTGAACTCCATCAAATACGTCTTGAATCAGCACATCCTTCCTTATATCGGCGGCTGCCTTCTTCGGGAAATTAACCCTATGCAGATTCAGTCCATCATGGCGGGACTTTCGGGTAAAAGCAATTCTCTCCAGGCGAAGGTCTTGATGAATCTGCGGAGTATTTTTAATGTGGCGATGGAAAACGGCCTTGTTGCAAAGTCTCCTGTGAGTACAATGCTGAAGCCCACAGGCAAGGCCACGCAAGAGAAGGAAACGCTGACGGCCGGCGAGTGCCAAGCTCTTTTGTCCAGGGTCCAGAACACCCGAGCTCGAACGTTCCTGCTGACGGCTCTGCACACCGGAATGCGGCGGGGTGAAATCCTGGGACTCCAGTGGAAGGATATTGACTTCAAGGCGAAAGTCATCCACGTCCAGCATAACGCGGTAGTCAAAGAGGGCGAAACCAAGGTTTCCGGAGAGATGAAGACGAAAGCTGCCAAGCGGAACATCCCGCTTTCCGAGGAATTGGAGGCATGGCTCTCTGAGCGGAAGAAAACCTCACATTCTCAGTATGTGATTGCCATGGAGGACCATAAGCCGCTGACGAAATCCTCCTACCGGAGCATGTGGAAGCTGATTGAGCGAGAGCTGCCGGACAGGCACGTCACCGCACATATTCTCCGTCATACCTACATCACCCGG
Source organism: uncultured Oscillibacter sp. (assembly GCA_910583695.1). Classification (GTDB taxonomy): domain Bacteria; phylum Bacillota; class Clostridia; order Oscillospirales; family Oscillospiraceae; genus Oscillibacter. The sequence continues at coordinate 49,986 of CAJTZL010000003.1, read as the reverse complement.
CTGTTTGAGGCTGGCCTGGATATTAAGGAGATTCAGTATCTCGCCGGACATAGCACCATAGATATGACGTTGAAGGTGTACACCCATTATGACCGTCGCTCCAGAGAGGCAAAGACTGCTGAGAAGGTCCGGGAGGCCCTGCGGAGCAGCGCATAAAAATAGAGTACACCGCAAGGCTGCGGCATACTCCGAAAATCTTCCCGCCAGGCGGCTCCGTCGGGGCGAAATTGGCCTTCGGAACCCTAAAAGCCATGTATCAACTGCGGCACAACGGATAGGCCCCTTTTGAAAATTTGCAACAGTTTTGCAACAACGATACCGAAAAAGGGCCGAAAACGGCATAAATTATGGTAAATGCCCGGGTTGAAATTACCCAGCAAATGGAAAAGAAAAATTCCTCAAAGCCTTGCGGCTCTAAGGAATTTTTCTGGTCCGAGTGGCGAGACTTGAACTCACGACCCCTTGACCCCCAGTCAAGTGCGCTACCAACTGCGCTACACCCGGATATTGTTCACTCATGTCAGCTTGTATAGATTAGCATACTTCTCCAGAAAATGCAAGCCCTATTTTAAAATTTCTTTTGAAAAAATTTCACTGGCAAATACTAATGCTTTTTCGCACTCCGGTAAAATAAAATGCATCGCAAGATTCATCCTCAAGAAAATGCCGCCATTGAGAAAATGTGTCAACGCCTGCATGGCGGGGATATAGGAACCAAAGCGCCCAGGCCCGGAAGGCTGGGGCAGTCGCACGACCACTATGGGCCGTCAAACGCCGCAAAAGAAGTTTTCCAGGTTCCCAAGAGCCCGGAAAATGTTTCTGCCCTTCGTTACGCGGCAACTTATATTATATCATAAAGCCTCCCGGCGGAGGTCCCTGCTGCCTCATATCTATCTAGCATCCATCCGGGAACATAACCGCTCTCAATCGCTCAGCCGGACAATCGACAAAGAAGCGCCCGCGGTGCCGCCGGCCAGAATGACGTCCCCCGTAAGGGAATAGACCTGCAAGATGACGATGCTGTTTTCCGGCAGGTATGTCGTGAGGGTGTGGGCAAAGTAGGCTGTGGAGACCGTGGGGACCACCGTGCTCTGCGGGTGGAAGTCGCCGGTGAGGTCCAGCCGGATTCCCACCATCCGGGGAACCGCCAGATTCACCCGGTAGAAGACCTGACAGACGCCCCCTTGGCCAGGAGAAACGCCGCGCTTCTGTAGTCTGTGAGGATATCCGGAGAGAGGACCCGCTCATCCGGAAGGCCGATATCCGTGCCTTTCCACATCTCATATTGGTTCAATCCCACACGGCCGCCCTGGGTGTAGGCGGCGAAGGAGGCGGCGGCCGTGGGCGGGTTCGACATGGGTCCCATAGCCCCGTCGGCTCCATCGGAATTGGGGATGTCTCCGGCGGGCCCTGCCGGGCCGGGAAGAAGCACGGGGGCTTTCATCGCCGTGCTCAGCTTGGAGGAACGCATTATCTGCCGCTCCACAATGCCGGAGAGGGTGTCCTTCACGCTCCGGTTTACCCGGATCACCTCCTCCAGGAAGACTCCCACGGCAAGGCCCGGCAGCGTGCCCAAGACGTATTGCAGTTTCTCCTCCTCCATGTTGAGCAGGTGACTCAGGCCAAGTTCCTCCATGGCGATGGAGGAGCGGGTCTGGTTGACGGCGTCTTCCCGCTGGATGGGCGGGTCAACGTTGGGAAAACCAGGCAGAGACATAACGGAGAAGCGCCTTTCACACAGAGGCTTGCATTGTGAAACCACATGGACACAGCGGCGGGCACGGCATCCTCTCCGACGCCGTGCCCGGGATACTCCATGCGCCGCACGGCAGGCAGGTTCCAGCCGGAGCCGAATCGCCGTTTCCCCTGCGGTTCAACCAATTTCCCGCTGCTTTTGGCACTGCTTCCGGTATTGGGAAGGCGTTTCGCCGGTTTCCCGTTTGAACACACGCCCAAAATAGAGGGCGTCCCCATAGCCCACAAAATCCGCGATTTCCTGAATCGTGTAGCCGCTGCTCTCCAGCAGCATCTGCGCGTTTGCAATCCGCAGAGAGGTGACATACTGCTTGGGTGTCATGCCAGTGTACTGCTTCAAGCTGCGGATAAAGTGATTCGTGCTGATATGGTGGGATTTCGCATACTCCCGGACGCTGACATCCCGGTTGTAGTGTTCGCCGAAATAGGCGATGGCCTCCAGAATTTTGCTCTGCATGGTGTCACGCTGGCGTCCCAGCTGCATCTGGCGGCAGATAAGCAGCATTAGATCATTGAGCAGCGACGTCAGCATCTCCTCATAAAGGGGCTTGCACAGTTGCAGCTCCAAAATCATCCGCTGGAAGATCCACCGGTACTCCGCCTGGGTCCCCGTGTAATAGACGTACCGCTTCGAAGAGAGCCGGTAGTATTTCAAAATATTCTTCACGTCATATCCCGTAAAGTGGACCCAGAATACCTCCGGATGATCGTGGCCGTAGTAGATGTATTTCTGCTCCTCCATGGGGCCGTACAGCACCATGTTTCCCGCGCAGACCGTTTCCTCCTTCCCGTTAAAGAAGAAGTGCGCCTTTCCCGACGCCACATACAGCAGCTGGTGGTCCACCCGCCCCCGGGGCCAATGGGTGGGCAAAACCGCTTCCTTGCTGGACAGGCGGTATGTTCCGCAGCTGCCCACCACCAATGGTCTGGTGTAATCCTTGAAGTCGATTCTGGAGCCTCTCAAATACCCGGAATTGATGTACACTGCCGATCCTCCCGCCTTTTTCTGCACGTCACCCCGTTGTTCCCGCTTTTGCTCATCATGCCCGTTTTTCACAAAAAAATCAAGGCAATTTCGAAAAGCAGGTGATTTTCTTTTTGTTTTTGGTGATTCCTTCCATAGGATTCCCCCAAAATCACAGTTATCCTTAATAAATACAGGACCTGAAGAGGACTCTGCGTCCAAACCGCCATTCACGAAACAGGAGGGAGTCACCATGATCATACCCGGATATTACGAGAATCTGCACATCCTCCATGAGCACACCCTGCCCAACCGTGCCTATTACATTCCCGCCTCCCGGAGGATGGACGGTCTGGTGGAGCGGCGGGAACAATCCGACCGTATTCAGTTTTTGAACGGAACCTGGAGCTTTCGCTGGTATCCCAGCGTCCGGGACCTGAAAACGCCCTTTTATCAGCCGGATAACCCCCTGGAGGGCTTTGCGCCCATTCCCGTCCCCAGCTGCTGGCAGATGCATGGGTATGACCGGCACCAGTATACCAACATCCGCTACCCCTTCCCCGCGGACCCGCCCTACGTGCCCCGGGACAATCCCTGCGGAGCTTACACCCGCTGTTTTTGTTACTGCCGGGATGAAGCCGCGCCCCGGGCCTTTTTGAACTTTGAGGGCGTGGATTCCTGCTTCTATCTCTGGGTGAACGGGCAGTACGCGGGCTACAGCCAGGTGTCCCACTCCACCAGCGAATTTGACGTGACGGAGCTGCTCCACGACGGGGAGAACTTCCTGGCCGTGCTGGTGCTGAAATGGTGCGACGGCAGCTATCTGGAGGACCAGGACAAATTCCGTATGAGCGGCATCTTCCGGGACGTCTACCTGCTGAAACGTCCGGAGGAGTGCGTCTTCGACTACTTTGCCACGACAGACATTCAGGATGGGAACGGCCTCCTGCGCATCCGGGCCCGGTTTTTTCACGAGGCAGTCCCCCTGAACGCCTCCCTCTACGACGCCGGAGGCACCCTTGTGGGCCGCAGCGCCTTCCAGTCCCTGAGCGGGGCGGAGGACTACCGGCAGTGCGCGGAAATCCACGTCCCCGGCTGCCGCCTCTGGAATGCCGAGCACCCCTGGCTCTACACCCTGACCCTGGAGACGGACCGGGAGGTTATCACCGACCGTGTGGGCTTCCGGGAGGTCCGCACGGAGCGCAACCAGGTGCTGCTCAACGGTACGCCCATCAAATTCCGGGGCGTGAACCGCCACGACTCCGACCCGATCACCGGGTACGCTATCAGCATCCGGCAGGCCCGGCGGGACCTGAGGCTGATGAAGCGGCACAATTTCAACGCCGTTCGCACCAGTCACTATCCCAACGCGCCTTGGTTCTACCAGCTGTGCGACCAATACGGGTTCTACGTCATCGACGAGGCGGACCATGAAAGCCATGGGGCCTCCGAGCTGTATTGCAGCCAAAATGACAGCTGGGAAGAGCACGTGGAACACTGGAACGAGCCCTTTGCCGACAATCCGGACTTTCTGGAGGCCACTATGGACCGGACGCAGCGATGCGTCCACCGGGACAAGAACCGCCCCTGCGTGCTGATCTGGTCCATGGGCAACGAGAGCGCTTACGGCTGCTGCTTCGAGGCGGCCCTGGCCTGGACGAAACGCTTTGATCCCCGCCGCCTCACCCATTACGAGAGCGCGCAGTACCGCAGCTCCAAAAAGAAATATGACTACTCCAACATCGACCTGTACAGCATGATGTACCCCTCCTTTGAACAGATTCAGGCCTATCTGGACAAGGACCCGGACAAGCCCTTCCTCATGTGCGAATACGCCCATGCCATGGGCAACGGCCCCGGCGACCTGGAGGACTATTTCCAGCAGATTGAAAGCACCCCGGCCATGTGCGGCGGCTTTGTCTGGGAGTGGTGCGATCACGCCGTCTACAAGGGGCGGGCGGGCAATGGCAAGGCCATGTACTTCTACGGCGGCGATCACGGCGAATATCCCCATGACGGGAACTTCTGCCTGGACGGCCTGGTTTACCCGGACCGGGTCCCCCACACCGGCCTGCTGGAGTACCGGAACGTGTACCGCCCCGCCCGCATCGTGTCCTACCGCCCGGAGGACGGAACGCTGACTCTGCGCAGCTACCTGGACTTCACCGCCCTGGAGGACGCGGTCCGCCTGACCTACGAGGTGACGCGCGACGGCAAAACCGTTGCCGCAGGCCGCCTCCCTGCGGCCCGCATGGGAAACATCCCGCCCCAGGGGGAGGGGACCATCTGCCTGCCCCTCACCGTTCCGGACCAGGGGAAGTGCTTCCTCAAACTGTTTTACCACCGGAAGGAAGCGTCGGAGCTGGTTCCGGCGGGGTACCTGCTGGGCTTTGACGAGTGGCCGCTGGAAAATGGGGACGGTCGAAACCAGCGGGCCGCCTCCCTGCTGACCCGCCGGGGGGAGGACGCGCCGCCTTTGGAGGTCATTGAGGAGGCGGATGCCCTCATTCTCCGCAGCAGGCGGCTCTGCTATGTCTACAGCAAGAGAACCGGGCTCTTCACCCGCCTCAGCCGGGGCGGCCTGAGCTTTCTCACCCGGCCCATGGAGATCAACGTCTGGCGGGCTCCCACCGACAATGACCGCAAGCGGAAGGCGGACTGGCTGGCCGCCGGTTACGACAGGAGTGTGACGCGCTGCTATGAGACCGGCTGGCGCCGGGAGGCGGAGGCGGTTCGCATCTCCGGTACGCTGTCCGTTTCCGCCGTCGCCGTCCAGCGGTTCCTGGACCTTCGCACGGAGTGGACGGTTTTTCCCGACGGGACCATGGACCTTTGCCTGGAGGCGGAGCGGAACACGGAGTTCCCGGAGCTGCCGCGGCTGGGCCTGCGGCTGTTCCTGCCCGGGGAGATGGACCAGACGGAATACTGCGGCCTCGGCCCCTGGGAAAGCTACCCGGACAAGCGGCGCGCCGCCAGCTACGGCGTGTACGCCGCCTCGGTGGCCGGGCTCCACGAAGACTACCTCCGCCCCCAGGAGAACGGAAGCCGCTGCGGCTGCGATTACGTGACATTGTGGGGAGGCGGCACCCGTCTGACCGCCGCCGGCGCCGCGCCCTTCAGCTTCAGCGCCTCTCCCTATACCCAGGAGGAGCTGACGCAGAAGGCCCACAGCTTTGAGCTGGTTCCCTGCGGAGACACGGTGCTGTGTCTGGACTGCGCCCAGAACGGCATCGGTTCCGAGAGCTGCGGCCCCCGGCTGCGGCCCCAGTACCGCCTGGACGGCCGGCGGTACCGCTTCCACATCCGCCTCATCCCCGGAGGGGACAAACCATCATAAAAAGGAGAGGAACGGCATGACGGAGAAAAAATATCTGCGCTGGTACAACAAGGTGGGGTACGGCTCCGGGGATATTGCGGGCAATGTGGTATACGCCCTGCTCAGCTCCTTCGTGATGATCTTTCTCACCAACACGGTGGGACTGAGCTCCGGCATTGTGGGCACGCTCATCGCCGTGTCCAAGCTCTTCGACGGGGTGACGGACATCCTGTTCGGCGCCATGATCGACAAGACCCGCACCAGAATGGGCAAGGCCAGACCCTGGATGCTCTGGGGCTATCTGGGCTGCGCCGTGACCCTGGCGGCCATCTTCTTTATTCCTGCGGACATGAGCGATTTCGCGAAATATGCGTGGTTCTTCATCGCCTACACCCTGCTCAACGCGGTGTTCTACACCGCCAACAACATCGCCTATTCGGCTCTCACCGCCCTGGTCACAAAAAACAGCGCCGAGCGGGTGCAGATGGGCTCCATCCGGTTCGTATTCGCCTTCGGCACCAGCCTGCTGATTCAGTCGGTGACTGTGGGCGCCGTGGCGGCCCTGGGCGGCGGGGCCTCCGGCTGGCGGTGGATGGCGGTGATCTACGCCGTCATCGGCCTTGTGACCAACACCCTCTCCGTACTGTCCGTAAAGGAGCTGCCGGAGGAGGAGCTGGCCGAGGACGCCGTCCCCGACGCGCCGGAGGAGGCGTACTCCCTGGCGGACGCCGCCCGGCTGCTGGCCGCCAACCGCTATTACCTCATCATCTGCGTCACCTACATACTCATGCAGGTCTACACCGCCACACTGAACATGGGCATTTTCTACATGACCTTCGTGCTGGGAAATGAGAATCTGCTGGGCGTCTTCTCCTGGGCCATCAACCTCCCCATCATCGTCGGCCTGATGCTCACTCCCATCCTGGTGGAGAAGTTCCGCGGAATGTACCGCTTGAACCTGGGGGGCTACATCATCGGCACCATAGGCCGGGCCCTGGTCCTCGCGGCGGGGTATCTCCACAGCATTCCGCTGATGCTGCTGTTCTCCGGCGTGGCCGCCTTCGGCATGAGCCCCCTCCAGGGTGACTTGAACGCGCTCATCGCGTCGTGCTCCGAATACACCTTCCTGACCAAGGGGAAGCGCGTGGACGGCACCATGTACTCCTGCACCTCCCTGGGGGTGAAAATCGGCGGCGGGCTGGGCACGGCCCTGTGCGGCTGGCTGCTGGAGTGGAGCGGCTACGACGGCTTTGCCGCCGTTCAGAGCGCCGACTGCCTCAACATGCTGCACATCATGTATTTGTGGATCCCCATGGTCATCAATCTGGCCATCACGCTCCTGCTGTTCCGCCTGAACGTGGAAAAGGAGAACCAGCGTCTGCGGGAGCTGACTCCCGCCGCCGGGGTGGAATGCCCCTGAGCAGAGCGGCGGAAATTTCGTCTCCCCGCCGCCCGGATTTGAAAGGATCCGCCGGCGGCTGGACAGGGGAGACCGCTCCCTTCCAGCGGGCCGCCCGGCATTGTTTCGGGACAGAGCCCCTCCATTGACGGACAGCCGCAGGACGCCGACGGCCCCCTGCGGCTGTCCGTTTTGTCCCGCGCCCGGAGTGGACCGATTCCGAACGCAGAGGGGGAGCATGTGATGACCTTTAACGGAAATCGCAAAGAGCGGAATAAAATCCGAATTGTGGGGAAAAACGGCTGTCAATGGCAAAATGCCATTGGCAGCCGTTTTGCGCCTCAGTCCCAGATGGAGAAAACCCGGGCGGGATTCTCCTCCAAAATCGCGTGGATGGCAGCATCGCACACCCCCACCCACTTCATCACCGGTACGAAACGCGTAAGCATATAGTCCAGGCCGTTGGCCCGGCCCCGGGGCTCCATATAGCTTCCCAGCCCCTCTATCCGGCCGGCGTCCATCCCCAGCAGAAGCTGCTTCTGATAGCCCTGCTCCACCAGCCAGAGGAGGTTTTCTGCAATTTCCGTGTCCGGGCGGTAATGGGGCTTGTTAGGCTCGTCGAAGCAGAGGTTGGCGCCTCGGTCCAGCAGCGTCTTGTAGTAATAGCGGTCAGGATTCCTCTGGACATGGCACAGAACCGTATGCTCCAGGCAGGCCCCGTTCTCCTCCAGAATATCCAGAATTTCCGGGCACATGGTGCCTTGGTCCGTGTGGAGGGAGATGGGGCAGCCCGTTTCCCTCTGGGTCAGGGCCGCCACCTTGAGAGCCTTTTCCTCCAGCGGGGTGATGAGCCGGGTGCTGGTTCCCGCCTTGATGAGTCCCGCCTTCGCCGGAAGGCGCTCCACCACCGGGCCGTTGTAGCTGTGGCGGTCCATGCCCTCGGTGATCTCGGCCGTCATCAGGGCAGCCACCTTCTCTGTCTCCACCGTGGCCAGGAAGGAGGTGCGGGGATCATACAGCGAACCCTTCTGAAAACCCGTGGTCATCAGGATATGGCCCCGTCCCCGGAAGGACTCCGCCAGCTCCAGCATCTTTGGGACGTTCCGCCCGCAGCCAATGGGGTCCATGCAGACCATGGTCCGGCCGCCCGCCTTCAAAAAGGCGGCAAATTCCCGCTTGGCGGCGTCCAGGTCGTCCATCAGGAAGGCGGGGTCCTGCTTTACCTCCGGCCCGCCGCTGCGAATCAGATGGTCGTGGCTGTCGGTGACGCCGATTTCCTCCGGGGGAATGTCGCCCAGGACCGTCCGTATCATCCCCATGGCTCAGCCTCCTCCGTAGATCAGATTGGGCAGCCAGGTGCTGACAAAGGGCACATAGCTCATCAGCATCAGCATGCCGAACAGCAGGACGTAAAACACCCGGCAGTCCTTGATAAATTCCTCCGTGGTACACTTGGTCACACCGCAGGTCACGAACATCAGATTGCCCATGGGCGGCGTGATGGAGCCGATGGCCATATTGAAGATGAACACCATGCCGAAATGGACGGGATCAATGCCGAAGGCCATGGCTACCGGGGCCAGCATGGGGGCCAGAACGATCTGCGCGGCGGTGGCCTCAATGAACATGCCCACCATCAGCAAAAAGAGATTCACCAGCAGGAGGAAGAGGTACTTGTTGTGGCACAGGGAGATGAGGAAGGACGTCATGTTCTGGGGAATGTTCTCCCAGGTGAGAATCCAGGAGAAGCAGGTGGCCGCCCCTACAATCAGCATGATGGAAGCGGTGGTGGCTACCGTTTCCCTGATGCAGGATAAAATGTTGTCCAGCCGAATCTCCTTGTAAATAATGCCCAGCAGCAATGCATAGAAAATGGCGATGGCGCCCGCTTCCGTGGGGGTGAAAAAGCTCAGGCGGATGCCGCCGATGATGATGACGGGCAGGCACAGGGGCAGGATGGCGGGCTTGAAGGCCGCCCACAGTTCCGCACCACCGGCCCGGGTCTCCCGCAGACGGGGGATGCCGTGGCTCTTGGAGTAGCGAGACACCACCAGCATCATGGCCAGACACAAAATCACGGCGGGAACGATACCCGCCACAAACAGGCGGCCGATAGAAGTGTTGGTAATGGAGCCGTAAATGATGGCGGCGATTCCCGGGGGAATCAGGGGCGTGATCATGGAGGAGGCGGCGGTAATGGCGGAGGCAAAGCCGTTGGGATAGCCGGATTTGCGCATGTCGGGCACCAGGAGCTTGGCCTCCATGGCCGCGTCCGCCAGGGAGGAGCCGGACATGCCGCCCATCAGGGTGGACAGGACGATGTTCACCTGTCCCAGACCGCCGAACATATGCCCGGTGAGCACCTTGCAGAACCGCAGCATCCGCTCCGTGATGCCGCAGTAGTTCATCAGCGCGCCCGTGGCCACAAAGAAGGGAATGGCCAGCATCGTCACGGACTGCATGCCGCTGATCTCCCGCTGGACGGCCAGCATGGCGCTGATACCGGAGGCGGGGTTCGCCAGGGCGTATACGACACAGGCGCCGGTTACGGAGGCGAATACCGGGACGTTCAAAAACAGCAGCACCAGCATGACAATGGCCGCAATGGCAATCGGGGACATTAGCTCACCCCTCCTTTCGCTTCCGTCTCTTTCTTTCCGAACAGCTCCTGGAATATGACAAAGGTATACTGTATCATCATCAGCACGCAGCCGATGGGGGCCGCGGCGTCAATGTAGGAATAGCTGATTTTGAAAAAGGGCGTCACCTTCTTTGTGACCGACCGGGTGAGGTCGACGCCGCCCTTGCAGAGATAGACCAGGACCACCATGGCCACCACATAGCAGAACACGTCCAGCACGCGCCGGGCACCGGGGTTCAGCCGGGCGGCGATCAGGTCAATGCTCACCTGCCCGCCGGTGCGGAAGGCCACGCTACCGCCCAGGAAGATGGTCCACACGAAGAAGAAAACCTGCATCTCTTCCAGCCATGCAAAGGGCTGGCCCACCGCCTTGCGCATAATCACGCCGGCTACCGTCATCAGCACAATGGCGCACAGCGCCGCGCCGGATACGATGGCGTCCAGGTTTGCGAGGAAGCTCCTGAATTTTTTCATAGCTGCTCTCCTTTTACACCGGCCCCGCCCAATGTATGGGCGGGGCCGGACTTCTGTACCGTCCGGGGCGGCCGGCGGCCCCCCTGCGGCGTCTTAAACGGTCAGCCGTTGATGATGGATTGAATCTGGTCGTACACGCCGGTCGTCCAGGTGCCGCTGGACTCATAGTCCCGGTAGAGCTGCACACTGGCGGCCTTGAACTCCTCCAGGGCGGCGTCGTCCAGGGTGTAGATGGTGCAGCCGGCGTCTTCAAGGGCCTTCTGCATGTCCTGGCTCACTTTCTGATAGAGCTCGTTGTTGTACAGGGCCGCCTCTGCACCGCAGTCCAGAATAGTCTGCTGGTGCTCCGCGGGAATGGTGTTCCAGAAGTCGGCCCCCACAATGAAGTTGGAGAAGGTCATCTGGTGGTTGGTCATGGTGACGTTTTTGCAGACCTCCTGGAACGCATTGTTGTACAGGGTGGTCAGAGGGTTCTCAACGCCGTCCACCACTCCGGTCTGAAGGCTGGTGTACACGTCGCTCAGGGCCATGGGCGTGGAGGCCGCGCCCAGGTTGTTGAACATGGTTACCGAGATGTCGTTGTTAGGTACGCGGATTTTCTGTCCCTTGATGTCCGCCAGGGAGGTGACGGGGCTCTTGGTCATCAGCTGACGCTCGCCGTAGATCCAGTTGGTGGAGATAATCTCCAAGCCCTCGCCCCGAAGGAGCTCCGCCTGCTGCGCCCACCAGTCGCTGGCGGTAATCTTCTCCATGGCCGCCCAGTCGGTGAAGAGGAAGGGCCCCATGACCACGCCGAAATCGGGCACATAGTCCATCAGGTAGGAGCCGTCGGCGATGGTGCAGACGTTCTGCCCCATCAGCATCATCTCAATGAGGTCCGCCTTGACACCCAGCTGGCTGGAGGGATAGACCTCAATGGTCACTGCGCCGTTGGTCCTTTCGGCCACCAGCTCGGCCCATTTGTCGCAGCCGTCGTCAATGGGGTCGCCGTCCACCTGCTCGTGGCAGAGCTTGATGACATACTGCGCATCCCCGGCCGGGGCGGCGCCGTCGCCGGATTTATCGCCGTCGGCGCTCTGCGCCGGGGGATTGGCGGAGGAATCCTGGCCTTGGCCGGTTTCGCCGCCGCAGGCGGCCAGGCTAAACATCATCGCCAGTGCAAGGAGCATAGCAAATACCTTTTTCATGTCGAGTCTTCCTTTCTTTACAGTCAGAATGGTGTATTTCTTCTCCGACAGAGCCGGATAAAAGACCTGGGGCTTATTCCTCCGCCCACGCTTTCCCAGCCCATTTGGGATGGTCATAGACGGCCTTGTCCGCCACATAGGGCCACTTTTTCCCCTCCGCTACCGCCAGACAGCCCTTCACGCACATGGCCGCCATCTTGATGACGGCCTCCCGGGTCTGGGCCGCGCTGTGGGGGCTGACAATGACGTTGGGGCAGTGGAGAATCTCGTCGTCCGTATGGGTAGGCTCGTTCCAGAACACGTCCAGGCCCGCCCCGGCGATGCTCCCGCGCTTCAGCGCGTCGCAGAGGTCCGGCTCGTTGACGAGTTCGCCCCGGCTGCAATTGATGAGGACGGCGGTAGGCTTCATGGCGTCCAGTTCCGCTTTTGCAATCGTGTTGCTGGTGACGCCTTCAATGAGGGGCATCTGGACGATGACCACGTCGGCGGCCCGGAGGGCCTCCAGCTTGTCGTCGTATTTCTCCACCCCCAGCTCCGCCATCTGCTCTTTGGAGAGGAAGGCGTCGAAGCCGATGACCCGCATGTCCAGCCCCCGGCAGAGGCGGGCAATGATTCTGCCGATGGTGCCCAGGCCGATGATGAGACAGGTCTTCTCCTCCACCTCGAAGGCCTTCCCGGCATCCCGGATCTTCCAGCTGCCCCTGCGCTGTTCCACGTCGCTTTCCACCATGTTCTTGGAGAGGGCCAGCATCAGTGCCACGGCGTGCTCCGCCACACTGCGGTTGTTGGCTCCCGGCGTAATGACCACAGGGATGCCCAGCTCCGTGGCGGCTTCCACATCCACGCTGTCATAGCCGATGCCCGTGCGGCCGATGACCTTCAGCGCCGGGCTGGACTCCATCACCGCCCGGTCCACGGCTCCCTTGTCGGCCACCCGGACGATGAAGGCGTCGGAGTCCCTCAGCTGGTTCAGGTAGTGGTGGGGATGGGCGTCATGGGCCACAAAGATTTCGGCGTTTCCCTCCAGCAGAGCCATGCCCTCCCGGCAGATCGCCTCCGTCATGGTCACTTTCATAGGTTGCTTCCCCCTTTTCCGCCGGTCACTTCTCCGTCCTGGCGTTGGCCATGCGGATTCCATAGTCCATGGCGTTCACCAGACTGAGCTCGTTGGCGTGTCCGTCTCCCGCGTGTCCAAAGCCGGTTCCGTGGTCCACGCTGGCCCGGATGATGGGCAGGCCCAGGGTGACGTTCACCCCGGCCACGGCGTCCCAGTGCCCCTCGGCCTTGTTATAGACGAAGCCCTTGACCTTCAGGGGGATGTGGCCCTGGTCGTGGTACATGACCACGACGATGTCGTACCAGCCGCCCAGCGCCTTGGAGAAGACGGTGTCCGGCGGGGTGGGCTTCTTCTCGGGGATGAGGATGCCCTCGGCCATGGCGGCGTCAATGGCGGGCTGGATCTCCTCGATTTCCTCCCGGCCGAACATGCCGTTTTCGCCGCAGTGGGGATTCAGGCCCGCCACCGCGATTTTGGGCTCTCGGATTCCAATGGCCTTGCAGCCCTGGTTGGCGATGCGGATCACGTCCAGCACCCGGTCCTTCTTCACCCGGTCGCAGGCCTCCCGGAGGGAGACGTGGGTGGAGACGTGGACCACCCGGAGCTCCTCGTGGGCCAGCATCATGGTGTACTTGGAGGTTTTTGTGTAGTCGGCGTAGATTTCCGTGTGGCCGCTGTAGTGGTGGTCCGCCATGTTGATGGCTTCCTTGCTCAGGGCGTTGGTGACTGTGGCATCCACTTCCCCGCTCATTGCCAGCTCAATGACCTTCTTCACGTACTGGAAGGCCGCCTCGCCGCCCAGAGCCGTGGCTCCCAGGCCGAAGGGCCTGGGGTTTTCCGGGTCGCCGGGGATGTCGGAGGCCTTGAGGAGGCCCAGGTCGTACACGTCGATGACGCCGTATTCATACTTCGCCTCGCCGACGGCCCGGATGCTCCGGATTTTCATGTCGATGCCGGAGACCGTTTTGGCCGCCTTGGCGGCGTACTCCATAGCGGCGGCGTCCCCCACCACCAGGGGGCGGCAGCGGTCGTAAACCGTTTTGTCCGCCAGGGCCTTGACGGTGATTTCAGGGCCGTTGCCGAAAGGGTCTCCCATGGTGATGCCCAGAATCGGTTTGTTCATATATACTCCTCCTTGCATAGTATCAGCTAAGGTGTCTGGTCTCATCCAGCACCTTTTTCAGCTCCGCAATCCCCTCCTCGCAGAGGTAGTGAAAGGGCCTGCGGCAGTCACCCACGGGGTAGCCCATCAGGGCCACGGCCTTTTTGATGATGGTATTGGGGTTGCCGAACCGGAACACCCGCTGGAGGGCCGTAATGGCGTCCTGGGCCTCCTGGGCCTTCTCCAGGTCACCGGCCATAAAGCAGTCGTAGATGGAAGCGATGGTCCCGGGCCACAGATTGGCCCGGCCCGCCACGCCGCCGGCTCCGCCCGCCTTCAGGCAGTTCAGGATATTCCCGTCGTTCCCCGCCAGAACGGCGAAGTCCTTGCCGATGTCCCGGGTGAGGGCGATATAGGCTTTCAGGTTCTCCAGGTCGCCGCTGGAGTCCTTGGCCCCCAGGATGACGTCTACATCCTTGGCCAGCTTCGCCACGGTTTCCGGCAGGAGCTTGTTCCCCGTCCGGGCGGGGATGTTGTAGAGCACGATGGGGATGTTCACATGCCGGGCCACCTCACAGTAGTGGTCATACAGCTCCTTCTGGCTGGCCAGGGCGAAGCTGGGAGTGATGATGGACAGGGCGTCCGCCCCCAGGGCCTCCGCCCGCTTGCTCAGGTAGACGGTATCCCGGGTGGAGATGCAGCCGGTTCCGGCGTAGACGGGAATGCGGCCCTTCACCTGATCCACCGTGGCCTCCAGAATCTCCTCCTTCTCCTTCAGGCTGAGGATATACGCCTCGCCGTTGGTGCCGAAGGGGAAAATGCCGTGGACGCCCCCGGCGATCTGCCGCTCAATCTGGCTGCGGAGCTCGGAGAGATTGACGCTTTCGTCCTCGGGGTTCATGGGCGTGATGACCGGGGGAATGATGCCCTTGATTGCAAGCTGCTTCATACAGACACGCTCCTTATAAAATTCCGTTACAGAACTTCCTGATAGATCTTCCGGGCGTCTTCCGCCGTGACCGGGCGCAGGTTGTTCACCAGCAGCCGCGTCACCTCCATGCCCGAGGCCACCAGGTCCTCCAGGTCCTCCTTGGGCACGCCGAACTCCGTGAGGCTGGTGGGGATGTCCAGATGCTTCACGATGCCCTCCAGGCGCTGGATGACGGCGGCGCTCTTCTCCTCCTCCGTCCGGGCGTCTCCCTTCATGCAGCGGTCATAGGCCTTTGCCAGCAGGGAGCGGCAGGCGGGCTCGTTAAAGCGCATGACGGGAGCCAGCAGGATGGCGTTGGACACGCCGTGGGCAATGTGGTACTTGCCGCCCAGGGGATAGCTCAGGGCGTGGACAGCGGTGGTGCCGGAAGCGGTGATGGCGACTCCGGCGTAGAAGCTGGCCAGGAGCATGGTGTTCTTGGCGTCCATGGCCTCCGGGGCGTCGCAGGCCCGCTCGATGTTGTTCAGGATCATATCCAGGGCCTGGAGGGCGAAGAGGTCGCTGAAAGGGTTGGCCTTGCTGCTGGTGAAGCACTCGATAGCGTGGGCCAGGGCATCCACCCCGGTGGCGGCGGCAATTTTCCGGGGCAGCTTCTTGATCATCACCGCGTCCAGAATCACATAGTCCGCAATCATTTCCGCGTTGACGATGCCCACCTTCAGCTGCTTTTCCGGCACGGCCACAATGGCGTTGGGGGTGGCCTCGGACCCGGTGCCCGCCGTGGTGGGAATCATCAGGGTCTTCATACACTTCCTGGCCCGGCCCGGCTCGTCCAGCAGCTCCTTGATCCCGTATTCGTCGGTCATCAGGATGCTGGCCAGCTTGGCCGTGTCCATGACGCTTCCGCCGCCTGCGGCCATGATGAAGTCCGCCCCGCACTCCCTGCACTGGTCCACCAGCTTCTGGGCCTCCAGGTACGAGGGCTCCGCCGGAAGGTCGTCCAGAATCACGGTCTCCACGCCGGTTTCCCGGACCTTCGCCATGGGGAAGTCCAGCAGTCCCGCTCCCTCGATGCCCTTGTCCGTGAAGACCACCAGGCGCTTCACGCCGTTGGCGGCGAAAATCTCAGGGATTCTCCCCAAGGCGTCCTCGCCGCTGTAGACGGCGTGGGGCATTTTCAGTTGGTACTTTGTCAGCATTCCGCATCCTCCTGCTCCCCGGCGCCCAGGGACTGAGCCAGCTTGACAAACAGGCCGGGCTCCCCGAAGCCGCCGGATTTTGAAATAATATGATAGGGTTTCCCGTGATACACAAAGTCGGTCAGCACCGCTCCGGCCTCCAGCTCCCGCACCGGCAGCAGTTCCGCCGCGCCCACCGCCTGGGTCAGGGCCAGCAGCGTGTCCCCCCCGGTGCAGAGCAGCGTGGCCTCCAGCCCTCCGTCCAGCAGCCGCCGGACCAGTTGGCCGAGCCGGCTGGAAATGCGAACCCGCAGGTCCTCGGTGGTCAGCCCGTGCTCCCTGGCGTAGGCGGCGGTATCGTCCCGTCCCGGCGGGTCGTTGACATCCAGAATAAAGCGCTTTCCCCCCCCGGCGGCCTCCAGCCAGGAGGAGACCGCCGCGGCGCAGTCCTCCGTCTCCGGCCAGGAGGGCTCCAGCTTCTGAACCGGGGTCAGGTGAACACGGGAGAAGCCCGCCTTCTCCGCCTCCTCCATCTGCCGCAGCGTCACCGGGTTCACGCTGCCGCAGGCCGCAAAGAGGGAGGGAACCAGGGCGGGGGGCTCCGGAGGCACGCCCTCCAGCTCCAGAAGCTCCGCCAGCACCGCCGCAAAGCCAGCGCACCCGGCGCAGAGGGTCAGCCCCTCCCGGCCCAGGGCCCGGCCGGTCTGCCGCAGGTCCTCCTCCGTCTCCGCGTCGTAGACCTGGATGCCGGGGCGGGATTTCGCCGTCTCCCCCGGCCGGAGGAGCACCACCGGAGCCTCCGACTGGGCGGCAAGGATCTCCGCCACGGAGGAGGCCGGCACCGGCTCAAAGGGGTCCTTTCCAAACACGCTCTCCGCTACGGGCACGCCGTCGATGTAGTGGACGCCCCCACGGGTTACGCGGTTCATCTTCGGCAGGGCCGGAAGGAAGACAAGGCGCTCCGCCCCGGTGGCCTCCAGCGCCGCCGTCAGCTCCGCGCCCACGTTGCCCCGGAGAGCGGAGTCCGTCTTTTTGTAAACGTACCGGAACCCCGCCGCCAACGCCTCCCGCACTGCCCGGAACACCGTTTGATAGGCGGCCTCCGGACACAGATGCCGGGTCTCGGCGTCCAGAACCAGCACCTGGATGTCCGCCCCTGCCTGGGAGAAGTCATAGGCCGGCTCCGTCACCACGCAGGTCCTGGCCCCCCGGGCGGCAAACTGGACGCCGGTATCCAGCGCGCCTGTGAAATCATCTGCGATAATCAGAAGTCGTGTCATGGAGCGCCCTCCTGTTGTCCATTTTTGAAACTAGTATTTAACTCTCCTTCCCCGTCCGGCGTTTTACTCAAAAACGCCCTGGGTTCCTTTGGGCTTATGAGCTTATTTTATAAAGAATTGCCAAGGTGCGCAATCTTTTTCCGCTCTCAATTCGTTTAAATTTGAAACCTATTGAAAAAGACTTGCAGTCTTTTTGTGCGTTTGGTATAATGTGTTCAAATTCTAAACGCATTTGGAGGGACTTATGGACACACCGATCCGCGTACTGGGCATTGCTCCCTATGAGGCGATGAGAACTCTGATGGGCAATCTGGCGGAGGACTATCCCCAGGTGGACCTGACGCTGTTTGTGGGAGACCGGGAGCTGGGGCTGGAGATTGCCCGGGCCAATTTCCATGGCAATTACGACGTGGTCATCTCCCGGGGCGACACCGCCGCCATGCTGCGCCGGGACCTGAGCCTGCCGGTGGTGGAGATTGAGGTCACAATGTACGATCTGCTCTGCGCCTTGAAGCTGGCCGACGGCCTGGACGGCCGCACCGCCTTCATTGCCGCGCCCAGCATCGCCGAAAGCGCCCAGCGCCTGTGCGAGGTCATGGGGGACGGCATGGAGGTCTACCCCTACGACTCCCCGGACATGGTGGAGCCCATCCTGCTGGAGCTCCAGCGGGACAGCTGCCGGACCGTGCTCTGCGACGCCCTGGCCAACACCACCGCCAAGCGCCTGGGGATGAACGCCTTTCTGGTCACGTCCTCGGTGGAGAGCATCCGCAAGGCCTTCGACCAGGCTCTGCTCATCTGCGGCAGCCAGCGGCGCCTGCGGGAGGAAAACCTGTTCCTCCGGGAGCTGATCCGGGGACAAATCAGCCAGACCGTGGTGTTTGACCAATCCGGCGGCCTCTTCCTGTCCTCTCTGAACGCCCCGGTGCCGGAGCTGCTGGAGCTGCTGCGGCGGGAGCTGTCGGAGTCCCGGAAGGATCTGGAGCGGCGGATTGTCCGCAACCTGGGGGGTATGCTGTACTCCATCCGGGCCCGCCAGCTCAGCTCCGGCGGGCAGGACTACACCGCCTTCTTTGTGGACGCCCGGAAGACTCCCCTCTCTCCCAGCCAGGCGGGCATCCGCTTTGCCACACGGCCGGAGGCGGAGAGTGCCTTTTATGACAGCATTTTCAGCTTTGCCGGAACCATCGGCGACTTTCAGGAGGAAATTGCCCGCATCAACCAGAGCAGCGCCCCGGTGATGGTCTCCGGGGAGGACGGCACCGGGAAGGAGTCCATGGTGGGGGCCCTGTACATGCGCAGCGTTTTGCGGAACCATCCCCTGGTGTCCGTCAATTGCAGCCTTCTCAACGACAAGAGCTGGACCTTCCTGCTGGAACACCACAACTCCCCCCTCTCCGACGAGGGAAGCACCCTGTATTTTGCCAGCGTGGACATTCTCTCTCCGGAGCGGCGGCAGCAGCTGCTGGCCGTCCTGGCGGAGATGGACGTCTGCCGCCGGAACCGGGTGATTTTCTCCTGCGTCTGCCAGCCGGGGGAGTTTATCTCCGCCGTGGGGTCCCTGTTCACCGACAAGCTATGCTGCCTCACCCTGTACCTGCCGCCCCTGCGGCAGATGGCGGAGCGCATCCCCAATCTGGTGAACCTGTCCCTGAGCTACCTCAACGCCGACCTGCCCCGGCAGATTCTCAGCGTGGAGCCGGAGGCTATGTCCCTGCTGCAAAATTTCCAGTGGCCCCATAACTACACCCAGTTCCGCCGGGTCCTGGGGGATCTGGCGGTCACTGCGCCGGGCCAGAGCATCACCGCCGACAGCGTCCGCCAGCTCCTCCGGAAGGAGCGGCACGTGGGGGCTTTCGCCCTCCGGGCGGAAAACACCGCCGTGCCCCTGGACCTGGGACGGACACTGGAGGAGATCAACCAGGACGTGGCCCTCCGGGTGCTGGAGGAGACCGGAGGCAATCAGACCGCCGCCGCCAAACGGCTGGGGATCAGCCGGACGACCCTCTGGCGGCTGATGAAAAAATAGCCCGAAAGCGGACGTGGCGCCCCATGTCCGTGCAGTGTCTCAAGTGTGCTATGGAGGCTTCGGCCAAAAAGAAACCGGGGCCGCGCAGTACAGCAAGGCCTCGTTCACTCCCGCCCGCTGCCGCTCGGTGATATACCCGGTGAAGGTGATGTCCCCCCGCCCGGTCCGTCTGGCCCGTCAGTATCTCCGCCCCGGCGGCGTCGGTTTTCAGACAGTCGGTCCCAGCAGATACTCCCGCTTTTCCGGCGGCATACGGGCCTTCAGGGGCTTTTGCAACTGCCGGTTGCGGCATTTTCCAGCCACTGATGGTTGCGCGCAACCGCCTTTTGAGGTATCATCAGGCCATGAATCAGGAGGTGGGTTTTGATGAAGCTGAACGAAAACATTCTATATTACCGCAAGGCGGCAAAGCTGTCCCAGGAGGAGCTGGCCGCCCAGGTTGGGGTATCCCGTCAGGCGGTAAGCAAATGGGAGCTGGCCGACGCCGTCCCGGAGCTCGACAAGCTGCTGGCGCTGGCCCGTGTCTTTGGGGTGACTACGGATGAGCTGCTCAGCGAGCGCGCTCCCGCCGCATCTCAGGAGCAGGGCGGCCCCTCCGAGGAGGAACCGCCGCATATCCGGCCGGACGCTCCGGCAGAGGACCGGGCCGGACGGCTCTGCGGGCTTGCGGGCAGGCTCGTCCGGAGGTTCGGCTGGCTTGCGGGGGTATATGTGTCGCTGTACGGGCTGGGAATCACCGTTGTGGGAGCGCTGGCCCGGTGGGGCTTCCAATCTGTGCTTGGCGGAGCGGGGCAGCTTATGGGCGGCTTTGGCGGCGGAATCGTTTACCATGGCCCGCCGGGACTGGAGGAGGAGGTTCTGGAACAGCTGGGGGCCGCCACTTCGCCGCTGGAGGGCGTGGGCGGCTTCGCGCTGAGCCTTGCCAATCTCATCATCTTGGCCGGCCTGCTGGTGATGATCGCCGGGGCCGTGCTTGCGGTGGTTCTCTGGCGGATGGGAAACCGAAAACGCTGAAGCATACCGGCGGACGGGCTTTGCAGAGGCCCGTCCGCCGGTTCATATATGCGGCGCCCGGCAGGCGTCAAACTCTGCCGCCCCCTCTATTTTGCCTCTATAAGACGATTCTTCCGTCACTCTACGAATCATAGGGTGACATTTTCCATCCGCCGTGGCATACTGCTGCCAAAGGAGTTGATGACCATGGACACAAAGGCCACCGGCGGACTGATCGCCCGGCGGAGGAAGGAGCTGGCCCTCAGCCAGGCGGAACTGGCAGAGCGGCTCCACGTGACGGACAAGGCCGTCAGCCGCTGGGAGACCGGGCGGGGCATGCCCGGCCTGGACACGCTGGAGCCCTTGTCGGAGGAGCTGGGCCTGTCGGTCAGCGAGCTGCTCAGCGGGAGGGAACTGACCGAAGCGGAGCTGCCGAAAGCGGCGGGAGGGCAGATTATGGAGAGCATGAAGCGGGAAAAGCAATGGAAGTGGCTGGCTTGGCTGGCCATGGCGGCGGTGACGGCCCTGGCCATCTGGGGCGTCAGCGTCTCCGTCCAGGCCAAGCAGGAGCAGGCGGAACGGGACGCCCACTACGCCTCCTCGGTCCACTTCGAGGACGACAAGGCCCTGGCCCAGGGGACGGCGGAATACTTCCAGGGCCGGAACACCCGGTTCGACCCCAAGACCCTGGCGGTTCGGAAGCGGGCGGAGCTGGGGGATTACATGGCGCTCCTCTGCGCAGACAAGGACGGGGAGTGGTGCATGAGCGTGTGGCAGCGGGACGAGCTCTTCCCGGACCGCTGCCGCCCCATCGGCGGCCGGAGCCAGATGGACACGGGCATGAAGGGCGCCATGATACACAACTTCGGGGATGCGGAAAACGCCGTGGTGGTGGCCTCCGGTGCGGAGCTTCCGGAGGAGGTATGGAGTTATACCTGGACCGACGGCGGCACGATCCATAGAAGCGGACCCTATGCTGATCAGGAAACAAACAGCCACGGAATCCTGGACATTTATGTCATGACCCTGGAGGACCCCCATAATCCCGTAGGCCCCAAGCTCGCGCTTTTTGATGACGCCGGGAACTGGATATGGGACGATTTTGGTTGACAAGAAATAAGAAGCTCCCCTCCATACCACAACGGAGGGGAGTTTTTTTCAGCGTATTACAAGCCGTATCAGAAAGTCACCACGTCTTGGGCAGGCTTGGCGCAGGGGGCGATGGACAGCACGTGCATCACCGGGCCCTTGCCCTGGTAGGCGTCGTGGTTCTCCACCGCCATGCGGGCGGTGACCTCCACCCAGTCCCGGTTCTTGTAGTCCCTCAGGCCCATACCCTTTGCCACAAGCCCCAGGAACTGGATGTCGTTCTCGCAGCAGACCATGGCGAAGCGGCCCGGGCAGTGGATGCCGGGGTACTTCTTGGAGTGGCACATGAGGAGCTTCATGTGGACCTCCTTCCCCGCCCAGCGGTCCGGGTGGTCCATCACGTCCACGTACCATACGCCGAAATCGTCGTCGGGAATGTCCACCACCGGCTGGTCCAGGTCAAAGGGGCACTCGTCTCCGGTGAGGTAATCCTCGCTGGTGCCGTCCACGTTCTCAAAGTAGATGTCCGCCCGGCGGTTCACCATCCGGAGGTTCCGCTTCCGCAGGGCCTCCCGGAGCTCCGGCGTGGCCCGGTTGAAAACCAGCAGGTCCGCGTTGGTGATTTTCTCCATCATCAGCTGGCCCATGTTTTTGGCGTAGAGCTCGAAGGTCCCCGCCTCCACAAAGGTCATGATCTGGTAGAGCACCCAGTTGGCGGGAAGGACCTCCCGGTATAAGCGCTCCATCTGCCACATACCGTTGTATTCGATAAGGACCTGCTTGGGCCGGTGCTTCTTCTCCAGCTCCTTCAT
Organism: uncultured Oscillibacter sp.; assembly: GCA_910583695.1. GTDB lineage: Bacteria > Bacillota > Clostridia > Oscillospirales > Oscillospiraceae > Oscillibacter. The sequence goes on along the minus strand of CAJTZL010000003.1, from coordinate 27,779 downwards.
CCGGGAGCAGGTCAGCTCCGCCTCGTCCCCAATGTCCACAACGGTGACGTTGTCCAGGGCCTGGGGGTTGTATTCCTCCTCCCCCTCCTCACAGCGGAGGAGAAGGGTTTTCTCCCGGCGGGCGAAGCCGTCTTCCAGAACGCCGTTGATGAAATTGGTTTTGCCGGAGTCCAGGAATCCGGCCACCAGATAAACGGGAATGTCCATTGTAAAGTGCGTTTCCTTTCCTGGCTTACAGGCCAAAGAGCTCCGCCAGCCTGTCTTCCTTCAGCTCCGCGCCGATGACGCAGAGGCGGCCGGTGTAGTCGGGGCTCCCGGCGCGAACCTCGTGCTCCTCGGGCACGTAGTCGAACTCAATCCAGGTCCCGTCCTCGCCGTTCACGATGCCCTTGGCCCGGAGAATCGCACCGTACCCGCCGGAGTCCAGGGCGGAGAGAATGCTTTCGATGCCCGCCCGGGTGAAGGCCTTGGGAGTCTCCCTGCCCCAGGAGGCGAAGACCTCGTCGGCGTGGTGGTGATGGTGGTGGCAGGAGCAGCCGGGGTCACTGCACTCGCGCCCGTGGTCGTGAGGGTGCTCCCCGTGGTGGTGGTGCCCATGGTCTGCTTCCGGGTGGTCGTGGTGGTGCCCATGGCCCTCGTGGTCATGGCAGGCGTGTGCCTCGTGGTCCCCGTGAGCGTGCTCCTCGTGGTCCCCATGGTGGTGCTCGTGACCCTCGTGCTCTCCGTGGTGATGGTGGGCGTGCTCCGCCTCCTCGGCCTCGTGCTCCGCCCGCATTTTTGCCAGCAGCTCCTCCGCCAGGGAGACCTTCTCAATGGCGGAGAGGATGGTTCTGCCGTCCAGCTGGTCCCAGGGGGTGGTGAGGATGGCGGCGTCCGGGTTCTTCTCCCGGAGCATGGCCGCCGCCGCCTCCAGCTTCTCCCGGCTCAGCTTCTGGGTCCGGGAGAGGACGATGGTCCCGGCGGATTCAATCTGGTTGTTGTAGAACTCGCCGAAGTTTTTCATGTAAACCTTCACCTTGGAGGCGTCCGCCACAGTGACAAAGCTGTTGAGCTTCAGCTCCGGGGCCTCCTGGGCGGTGTTCTCCACCGCCACGATGACATCGGAGAGCTTGCCCACGCCGGAGGGCTCGATGAGAATGCGGTCCGGCTGGAACCGCTCCGCCACGTCCTTGAGGGCCTGGTTAAAGTCCCCCACCAGGGAACAGCAGATGCAGCCGGAGGACATTTCGGAAATCTGAACGCCGGAGTCCTTGAGGAAGCCGCCGTCAATGCTGATTTCGCCAAACTCGTTTTCAATGAGGACCAGCTTCTCCCCCTGGTAGGCCTCGGCCAGCAGCTTCTTGATGAGGGTGGTTTTTCCCGCCCCCAGGAAGCCGGAGATAATGTCGATTTTCGTCATGGTATCAAGTCCTTTGCTTTCAATTTATTCAAGGTAATCATATCACCGAATTTCCAAAAAGCAACCCGGTTACAAAAATTTAACAGTTCCGGTCAGGGCTCCGGCTTATCCCCGTTTTCCTCCCGGGCCTGATTGAGGTAGTCCCGGTCCGCCGTCTTCCGGCTGGGAACAAAGCCCTGGGCCGCGGTGCGCTTTCTGCCCTTGCTCTTGGCGTAGAAGAAGCCGGTGAAGGAAAAGACCACCGCGCCGATGAAGTTTACGAAGAGGTCCTTCATGGTGTCGATGAGGCCGATGTCCAGATACCCGCCCAGCCCCAGGCTCTCGCCGTTGACCAGGACCTCCTGAATGCCCGGCACGGCCACCACCTTGTTGGACCGGGTGACGTCCAGGCTGGCGGAGTAGATGGCGTTGACCACGGTATCTCGCTGCATGTCGGTGTGGAAGAACATATCCATGCCGAACTCGAAGAACTCCCAGAGGACGCCGATGGTCATGGAGAAGCAGAAGGCCACCAGGGCCAGGAAGACGGGGGAGAGGTCGAAGGTGAGGCGCTCGTCGTCGTTGAGGAGCACCACCATGGCGAAGCCCACCGCCGCCGCCAGGAAGCCGTTGAGGGTGTGGAGCATGGTGTCCCAGTGGGGGACCACCACATAAAAGGCGTTGACCTCCCCCAGGACCTCCGCCGCGTAGATGAAGCAGAGGACGGTGATCTCCAGGGCGGGGGGCAGCTCAATGTGGAACTTCACCTGAATCCAGCTGGGAACGTAGAGGAGCAGATAAGCCAGGGCGCAGTAGAAGGCGCTCTCATAGCCGCCGATGATGATCTGGCGGACGAAGATGACGATGACCAGGAGCCGCAGGGTGTAAAAGACGAGGAAGGAGCTCTTGTGCTCCCGCAGTTCCTTTTCCATGGCTTGCCGGAAGTTCTTCTTTTCTCTCTGTTTTTCGCGCTTTTGCGCCTGCTTGCTGAGTTTGGACATGGGGACCTCCTTTTGCAGTGTCCGTATTCCGGAGAGGAAAACGGTGGGAAATGCTGTGCTGTCCTGGCAGTAATGATAACATGGACGGATAAAATTTGCAAGGGCGTGCAGGGGGAGCGGCCAATGGGGGCGCAGCCGCCCCCCTGCTGCGTCAGGCACGGGACAAAGCAGGAGCCGGAGGAAAATTTTTTTCAAAAGCCTCTTGACTTTTCGGAAAAACGTGCTATTGTATTAGTTACATAAGACAACAGAACAAAAGCAGGAGGTGCACACGATGCAATGGCAGTTTTCCAACGACGCCCCGATCTATACCCAGCTGATTCAGCAGGTAAAGGTGGGCATCGTCACCGGCGCGTTCCCCCCTGGGGAGCGATTGCCCTCGGTGCGGGATCTGGCCACGGAGGCCGGGGTGAACCCCAACACCATGCAGAGGGCTTTGGCGGAGCTGGAGCGGGACGGACTGGTGTACAGCCAGCGGACCGCTGGAAGATTTGTGACGGAGGATAATACCATGATCAACACGGCGAAACGGAGCCTTGCTCAGCGGCATGTGAAGATCTTTCTGGAGGCCATGCTCCAGCTGGGGTTCCAAAAGGGGGAGATCATCAGCCTGATTACGCAGGAATTGGGAGAGGAGGAAGCAAACCATGCCAGTGCTTGAGTGCAAGGGCCTGACCAAGCGGTTCGGAAGGACCACGGCCCTGGACGAGGTGAGCCTCGCCATTGAGCCGGGCCGCATTGTGGGCCTTCTGGGCCCCAACGGCAGCGGCAAGACCACCCTGATCAAATTGGCCAACGGCCTGCTGACCCCCGACGGAGGTTACATCGCCGTCTGCGGCACGGCGCCGGGGCGGGAGAGCCACAGTCTGGTGAGCTATCTCCCGGAGCGGACGGCCATTCCCACCTGGATGACCGCCCGGCAGCTGTTGGACTTCTACGGGGACTTTTACCAGGACTTCCGACGGGAGGCGGCGGAGGAGATGCTGGACCACCTGGGCATCCAGCCCCGGCAAGCCGTGAAGCAGATGTCCAAGGGCACCCGGGAAAAGGTGCAGCTCATCATGGTCATGAGTCGGGCGGCGAAGCTCTATCTTTTAGATGAGCCCATCGGCGGCGTGGACCCCGCCACCCGGGACTATATTCTCTCCACCATCATCGGCAACTACAACCCCGAGGCGGCGGTGGTGATTTCCACCCACCTGATCGCCGACGTGGAGAAGGTGCTGGATGAGGTGATCTTTATCAGCCAGGGCCGCATGATGTTCCAGTCCACCGTGGACGACATCCGAGAGGAGAAGGGCATGAGCGTGGATGCGCTGTTCCGGGAGGTGTTCAAATGCTGAGAAAACTGTTGAAGCACGAGTTCCGTGCCACGGGGCGCGTCATGCTGCCCATGTATCTGATTCTGCTGGTGACGGCCCTGGGCTCCAACCTGGCGGGCCGCGTGATGCTGGACGGCCGGTTCGACATTTTAAATACCCTGGGCGTCCTGATTGTCATGGCCTTCGGCATCGCCATCTGCGGCGCGCTGCTGATGTCCTTTGTGCTGATGATTCAGCGGTTTTACAAGAACCTCCTCCAGGATGAGGGCTATCTGATGTTCACCCTCCCGGCCTCTGTCCACCAGCACGTCTGGTCAAAGCTCATTGTCTCCTCCGTGTGGTTCATCGCCACGGTGCTGGCCATCATCGCCGCCAGTCTGGTGGTGGCCTACCAGGGCGGCTTCCTGCGGGAATTTCTGGACTTCCTCAGGTATTTCCTGGAGGGACTGCGAAAGCTGAAGATCAGTGAGGCCTTTAACGGCACCATCTATCTGGTGGAGTTCGCCGTCCTGATGTTTTTGTCCCTGGTGGCCTTCTCCCTCCAGTTCTACGCCGCCCTGGCGGCGGGGCACAGCCGGGCGAACCACAAGCTGCTCTGGTCCGTGGGCTGGTTCTTCGGCTTCCAGTTTGCCCTGCAGTTTGCGGGCTCCCTGCTGGTAATCGGCTCGAACAAGCTGAACCTGTTCGATCATTTCTTCTCCCACTGGGATCCCTCGCCCACCGTGGCCATCCATGTGGGACTGCTGATGGCCATTGGGTGCGTGATCGTCTACGGCGCGATTTTTTACGCCGTCACCACGTTCTTCTTGAAAAAGCACCTGAACCTGGAGTAAACTAGATTCCATAATGCCAACCATTATGGAGGAACCCTATGCTGTTCTCAGAGAGCTTGTTTGAAACGATGACCCACGAACTGCTGATGACCTTCCTGGTGGCCATGGCCCCGGTGATCGAGCTTCGGGGGGCCATCCCGGCGGGAATCGCCGCGGGGCTGCCCCCGGCCCTTGCCTGTACTGCCGCCGTGGCCGGAAATCTGGTCCCCGCCCCCTTCATCATCCTGCTGGGGCGGCGGGCGGCCGACTGGCTCCGGGGCACCCGCTTCTTCGGCCCCAAGATTGTCTGGCTGGAGCGCCGGGCCCACCTCAAGGGGCGGCTGGTGCGGAAGTACCGGCTGGCGGGGCTGGTGATCCTGGTGGGCATCCCCCTGCCGGGGACCGGGGCCTGGACCGGGGCACTGGTGGCCTCGGTGCTGGATATCCGGATGCGCCACGCCCTGCCGGCGATTTTCCTGGGGCTGGTCATCGCGGCGGCCATCACCACCGCCGTTACCCTGGGGTTATTTAACTTGCTGATTTGATCAAAGGAGTACATGATGAAAAAGCAACTCGCGATATTCTGCCTTCTGGCCCTGTCCATATCCCTGCTGTCCGGCTGCAGGATTACCTCTCTCAGCGACGAGGAGTTTCAGGAGGACTGGGCGGACTCCATGGAGGAGGCCGCCGAGGATTGGGCGCAGGACTGGGAGGACGCCGTTGACGAAGCCGTGAAGTCCTGGAGCAGCCGGGACGAGAACGGCGTGGAAAAGGACCATTACTGGAGAATCCTGGACGCGGAGGACGAAGAGGTTGGGACGGTTACGGCCCCGGAACAGGTCAAGGCCATAGACGATCTCCTCAGCGACGACGGCCATCAGGGAGACCGGCTGACGGAGGACCCCGGCGACCCGGCGTACAGCTACGTCTACTGCCAGCAGGAGACCCTGAAAGCGGGCCAGAAAGAAGAGGACCGGAAATACGAGGAGCTGGTCCGCTTCACCGTCTCAGCCGGGGAGGACGTGGTGACTCTGGTGATTCTGGAGGACCTGCCCTCGCTGCTGAACGTGGACCTGGGGGATTTCCTGACCTTTACCATCAGCGTTCCGGCGGAGACGGCGGAGGCTCTGCGGGACCCCACGCGGTTTTTGGGATGATGCACAAGGACGCGCCCTTCCGGCGCGTCCTTCTTATGTCTGCCAAGCCCTTGACAAACCGGGGAATTTAAGGTAGATTAACCTTGTGAAACCATTACAACCAAAGGAGAACGCAACATGTACTGTGTACGAAATATCCTGCCGGACATTCTACTCATCGGCGGGTCCGACCGGCGGCTGAGCCTGTTTGAGAATGTATTCCCCGTTCCCAGGGGCGTCAGCTACAACGCTTACTTAGTGCTGGACGAGAAGACCGTCCTGCTGGACACGGCGGATTCCGCCGTGGGTGCGCATTTCTATGAGAACCTGGAGCACACCCTCCAGGGCCGCCCCCTGGACTATGTGGTGGTGAACCACATGGAGCCGGACCACTGCTCCACCCTGGGAGCGGTGCTCCGCACCCACCCCAAGGCCCAGGTGGTGGCCAGCGCCAAGGCCATCTCCATGATCGGCCAGTTCTTCGACGCCAATGTTACGGACCGCTGCCTCATTGTGAAGGAGGGGGACACCCTTTCCACCGGACGGCATGTCTTCACCTTCGCCCTGGCCCCCATGGTCCACTGGCCGGAGGTCATGGTGACGTATGATACCACGGAAAAGGTGCTCTTCTCCGCCGACGCCTTCGGCACCTTCGGCGCGCTGAACGGAAACATCTTTGCCGACGAGGTGAATTTTGAGGCCGAGTGGCTTCCCGACGCCCGACGGTACTACACCAACATTGTGGGCAAGTACGGCCCCCAGGTCCAGACCCTTTTGAAAAAGGCGGCGGGGCTGGAGCTGCAATACCTTTGTCCCCTCCACGGCCCCATCTGGCGGCAGAACGCCGAGTGGTTTGTGGAGAAGTATCAGCGCTGGAGCAGCTACACCCCCGAGCACAAAACCGCCGCCATCTTCTGCGGCTCCATCTACGGCAACACGGAGAATGCCGCCGAAATTCTGGCCGCCCGGCTGGCGGACAAGGGCGTGCGGGACGTGCGGCTCTACGACGTGTCCCATACCCACGTCTCCGAGCTGGTGGCCGAGGCTTTCCGGTGCAGCCATCTGGTCTTCGCCTCCGTCACCTACAACGGGGAAATCTATACGCCCATGGACAATCTTATCCGGGACCTGAAGTCCCACGGCCTGCGAAACCGGACGGTGGGCCTCGTGGAAAACGGCACCTGGGCTCCGGCGGCCGGGAAGCAGATGGCGGAGCTTCTGGGGACCATGAAGAACATGACTGTGCTGGAGGGAACCGTCAGCCTGAAATCCTCCGTGAAGGAGACCCAGCGGCAGGGGCTGGAAGCCCTGGCGGACGCTCTGGCGGCGGATATCCTGGCATAAAAGAATATGGAAGGACCGGCGTGGAGAAACCACGCCGGTCCTTTTCGTCTTCGATGCAACGCTCCACCGCCGTCCCCTCCGGCCCGGATGAGCGCCGGAGAGGCCGGGCAAGCGAAGGGTTCCGGGATTCTTTTTCGTTCAGGAAAAAGGGGCCAGGCCTTATTTGAAAATTGGCGGAATGCGGGATCGGTGCAGATTTTTTTGCCCGGCAAGGCGATTGGACGCGGGAATCCCGACGGATTTCAAGTCCAGGCATCGCAGTCCTGGCGGAAAAAGATGCCCCAAGACGGCGTTTTGCCATTTTTCAAACAAGGCCTAGTCCATAATATCGACGGAGACCTTGACGCCCTCCCGCTGGGCGAGGGAACGGACGATGGTACGGATCTCCTTGGCGATGCGGCCCTGCCGCCCGATGACCTTACCCATGTCGTCGGGGGCGACGCGCAGCTCCAAAGTCAGCTCCTGATTGCCGGAGGCAGTCTCCGTGACCGTGACTGCCTCCGGGTCGTCCACCAGGTTCCGGGCGATATAGAGCAGCAAGTCCTTCATGCGCCGCCCTCCGGATCAGAGGACGTCCACTTTTTTCAGCAGAGCCCGGACGGTGTCGGTGGGCTGAGCGCCGGACTTGATCCACGCCTGGGCCCGCTCCGCGTCAATTTTGATGGCGGCGGGGGAAACGCAGGGATTGTACGTACCGATCTCCTCAATGAAGCGGCCGTCCCGGGGGAAACGGGAATCCGCCACCACAACCCGGTAGAAGGGAGCCTTCTTCGCGCCCATGCGGCGCAGTCTGATCTTGACCATGCTGTTGTACCTCCAAAAGTTTTTAAATAAATTGATTTTATTATAAATGCTGCATTCTGTTCTTGGAAATGCTCCGCACTTATAGCTTAGCGAAACCGCTTCTTCCGGCCGAAGCCGTGAAGCCGGGAGGGGGCCTTTCCCCCCATGCCGCCGAGGCCGGGCATCCGCCCGCCCTTGGTCATCTGACGGGTGAGCTCCCGCATCATGTCGAACTGCTTCAAAAGGCGGTTCACATCCACCACCTCCAGGCCGCAGCCGGCGGCGATGCGCTTTTTCCGGCTGGCGTTCAGCACCTGGGGGTTTTCCCGCTCCAGGGGGGTCATGGAGAGAATGATGGCCTCCGTCCGGGCCATAGCCTTCTCGTCGATGGAGGCTCCCTGCATCTGCTTGCCCAGGTTCCCGGGCATCATGCCCAGGAGCTGGCTCAGGTCGCCCATGTTTTTCAGCTGCTGGAGCTGGTCGTAATAGTCCTGGAGGGTGAAGCGGTTCTTCCGGAGCTTCTCCTCAATCTTGGCGGCCTGCTTTTCGTCGTAGGCCTGCTCCGCCTTTTCAATGAAGGACAGCATATCGCCCATGCCCAAAATGCGGGAGGCCATGCGGTCCGGGTGGAAGGGCTCAATCATGTCCAGCTTCTCGCCGGTACCCGCGAACTTGATGGGCTTCCCCGTGGCCGCCCGGATGGACAGGGCCGCGCCGCCCCGGGCGTCGCCGTCCAGCTTGGTGAGAATCACGCCGTCGATGCCCAGGGCCTCGTCAAAGGCCGTGGCGGCGTTTACCGCGTCCTGGCCGGTCATGGCGTCCACCACCAGCAGGATTTCGTTGGGATGGACGGCGGCTTTCATCCGCTTGAGCTCGTCCATCAGGTTCTCGTCCACGTGGAGCCGTCCGGCGGTGTCCAGGAACACCATGTCGCTGCCGTGGTCCCGGGCGTGGCGGATGGCGTTTTGAGCGATCTTCACCGGGTCCCCTTGGCCCTCTTCGAAAACCGGGAGGTCCATCTGGCCGCCCACCACCTTCAACTGCTCGATGGCGGCGGGGCGGTACACGTCGCAGGCGGCCAGCAGAGGCCGCTTCTGGTACTGCCTCCGCATGAGGCCTCCCAGCTTGGCGGTGGTGGTGGTTTTGCCCGCGCCCTGAAGGCCTACCATCATCACCACCGTGGGGCCGTTGTTGGCCATGGTGATTTTGGCATTGGCCCCTCCCATGAGGCCGGTGAGCTCCTCGTTGACAATTTTTACCACCTGCTGGGCGGGGGTGAGGCTCTCCAGCACGTCGCTGCCCACGGCCCGCTCCGTGACGGAGGCCACGAACTCCTTGACCACCTTATAGCTGACGTCGGCCTCCAGAAGGGCCAGGCGGACCTCCCGCATGGCCTCCCGGACGTCGTTTTCCGTCAGGCGGCCCTTGCCCCGGAGGCGCTTAAAGGCGGCGTTCAGTTTTTCGGTCAATCCTTCAAATGCCATACACTCATTCCTTTAAGGCGGCGGCTTCCCGGCGGATCTGGTCCGCCAGCTCCGCCAGACGCCGGTCCTCGTAATAGCGGTAGTTCAGGGTGGAAATCTCCTCGGCGGCGGCGGCGATGGCGTCCACGTGGGCGCTCCGGGCCAGGAAGCGCTTGATGATGCCGGTCTTGTCTTCCACCTCCTGCATGGCGGCCTCCGCCCGGACGATGACATCCCGGACGCCCTGGCGGGAAATCCCGGCGTTTTCAGCAATCTCGGCCAGAGAGAGATCCTCATTATAATAGAGGTCGAAAAACTCCTTCTGCCGCTCGGTCAGGAGCTCCCCGTAAAAATCGAAGAGCATCGTCATGCGATAGGTCTGGTTCTTCACAAGGAGGCCCCCTTTCCGCCATGTAAAGCCGTGGCGCTTTACAACGTTGCCTAGTTTACAGGAAAAACGGGAAAATGTCAAGGGGAAAATTGCGCGGGTCCAAGACTTGTGTTTTCGGTTGGAAACTGCTATACTAATAAAATCCATCGGTATGCTTACTTCTTCATCAAGGAATCAAGGAGCGCGCCATGAACAATAAAAAACTCTCCCGCCTGCTGGAGCCCAATTTGCAGTTTTACTTCTTCTGCCTCCTGGCCTTCACCCTGGCCGCCGTCACCGTGAGCCCGCCCCTGGCCCTGGCGGAGGGCGTGGCCACCGTGACGCTGTACGCCTACTTCGTCCGCAGCAACAAAAAGCGTCGCCAAAGCGTCCTGCAGTATATCGACAATGTGACGGGAAATGTGGACACCGCCAGCAAATCCACCCTCATCAACTCCCCCCTGCCCATCATGGTTTTCCGCCCCGACACCGGGGAGGTGATCTGGAGCAACGAAAACTTCCTTCAGCTGGCGGGGGTCCGGGAGCACCTCTTTGAAATGAAGGTGGAGGACGCCGCCCCGGAGTTCCCCGTCCAATGGCTGCTGGAGGGACGGCAGGAGTGCCCGGAGCGGGTTCACATGAACAACCGCCGTTTCCGGGTCTACGGCAGCCTGGTCCGGGCCAAAGGCCGCAGCGGGGAGCAGAATCTGGTAGCTACCACCTATTGGGTGGACACCACGGAGATGGACCGCCTCCGGGAGGACTTCGACGCCACCCGGCTGGTGGTGGGCATCGTCATGGTAGACAACTACGAGGACATGATGAACGCCTGTGCGGACACCCAGCGAAGCGCCGTCCTGGCCCAGATCGACGAAAAGCTCGGCAGCTGGGCCGCCGTGGGAAACGGCCTGCTCATCAAGACGGAGCGGGACCATTACCTCTTCCTCTTCGAGGAGCGGTACTACAGCCACTTTGTAGAGGAGAAATTCTCCGTCCTGGACGCCATGCGGGAGATCAAGGTGGGGGAGGGCAGCCATCCCACGCTGTCCATTGGCCTGGGCCGGGAGGCGGACGGTATCCCTGCCCTGTACAAAAACGCCGCCCTCTCCCTGGAGATGGCCCTGAGCCGGGGCGGTGATCAGGCGGTGGTCCGGGGAAAAACGGACTTCGCCTTCTACGGCGGAAGGGCCAAGACCACGGAGAAGCGCACCAAGGTCAAGTCCCGGGTCATGGCCAACGCCCTGGGAGAGCTTTTGGCGGATTCCCCGGATATCTACGTCATGGGCCACAGCTTCGCCGATATGGACGCGGTGGGCGCCGCCGTGGGCGTGTGCTGCGCCGCCCGGAAGCTGGGCCGGAGAGCCCAGATCGTCATTGAGCCGGAGAAGAATGCCGCCCAGTCCGTGCTGGCGATGCTCCGGGCACTGCCGGAGTATGAGGACGTGTTCGTGAATCCGTCGGAGGCCTTTGTGAAGATGCGCCCGGGGACGCTGCTGGTGGTGGTGGACACCAACCGGCCAGATCTGGTGGAGAGCCCCCAGATTCTGGAGTCCAGCAGCCGGGTGGCCGTCATCGACCACCACCGCCGGGCCGCCAGCTATATCGAAAACGCCGCCTTCAGCTTCCACGAGCCTTACGCCTCCTCCGCGTCGGAGCTGGTGACGGAGTTGCTGCAATACCTCATTGAGCCGTCCAACCTCCTGCGGGAGGAGGCGGAGGCCCTGCTGGCCGGCATCGTGCTGGATACGAAGCACTTCACCCTCCGCACCGGGGGCCGGACCTTTGAGGCGGCGGCCTTCCTCCGCCGGGCGGGAGCCGACACGGCGGACGTCCAGCGGCTCTTCCAGGGGGATCTGGAGGGCATGGTGTCCAAGTACGATGTGATTCGTCAGGCGGAGCTGTACCGGCCCGACGTGGCCCTGGCCGTGGTGGGCCAGGACGGCGTGGACCGGGTGGCCGCCGCCCAGGCGGCGGATGAGCTTTTGACCTTGAAGGGGGTCAAGGCCTCCTTTGTGGTGTACCGCAGCGGAACGGCCATTCTAATGAGCGGGCGGTCCCTGGGGGAGATCAATGTCCAGGTGATTCTGGAGGCCCTGGGCGGCGGCGGCAACTCCGCCACAGCCGGAGGGCGGATTGAGAACGGGGATATTCTGGACGTGCGGGAGCGGCTGACTCAAGCCATCGACGCCTATTTTGAGAAATAAGGAGGAGGGTTATGAAACGGTTCCTGAAGACTTACGCGGTGTGCCTGCTTTTGCTGGGATTGTCTGCGGTTTTGTGCATGGGCTCGCCGGCCGGTAAGCTGCTGCTGGTGTTTGATGGGCATCCCTTCCTTCCCTGGACCTTGGCGGCGCTTCTGCCGGTGATTCCCGCCGCGGCCTGGGTGGTATGGCGGGAGCGGCGGCTCTAAGTCATGGACGCCCGCTTTGGGAAATAAGGGGGTCAGCATATTGAAGTTTTTAAAGACCTATGCGGTGTGTCTGGTGGTTTCGGAGGTGTTTCTGTTTTTCGGCGGATACATGCTGTTTGATTTCCAGGATCACCCCTTTCGCGCTTTTGCGGCCATCGCATTTGTGCTGGCGGCCGTCATAACGGTGTGGCTGGCGCAGGAGGAGCGGATAGACGCTTTGGAGAAACGGATTCAGGCAATGGAAAACCCAGAACATTCCAATGATTCAGAAAATAAGGAGAATAACCAATGAAAGTCATTTTACAGCAGGATGTCAAGGGCCAGGGCAAAAAGGGCCAGATGGTGGAGGTCTCCGAGGGCTACGCCCGGAACTTCCTCCTGCCCCGGAAAATCGCGGTCCCCGCCACGGCGGACGCCATCAACACCATGAACCTGAAAGAGAAGGCGAAAAAGGCCGAAGAGGCCCGCCAGAAGGCCCTGGCGGAGGAGACCGCCGAGAAGCTCAAGGAGTGCATGGTGAAGCTCACCGCCCGGGCGGGAGCGGGCGGCAAGCTCTTCGGCGCCGTCACCACCAAGGAAATCTCCGAGGGGCTCCAGAAGCAGTTCGGCATCGACATCCCCAAGCAGAAGCTGGTGCTGGAGGAGCCCATTAAGGCCTTCGGAAATTACGAGGTCAAGGCCCGGCTGGGCTTTGAGGTGACGGCCACCGTTTACGTATCCGTGTTTGAGGAAAAATAACGCCCGCTCCGGGCGGCCCTGAGGGAGGCGGTTCGCCATGGCAAACGAAGACCTGCTCCTGCGCCAGATGCCCCACAGCCTGGAGGGAGAGCAGGCGGTACTGGGGTCCATGCTCATTGACCCGGACTGCGTGAAGAACGTGATGGACCGGCTCCGCCCCGGAGACTTCTACCTCCGGCAGAATCGGGAGATTTTCGAGACCATCTACACCATGTTCTCCTACGCCCGGCCCATCGACGGCATCACCGTCTTTGGGGAGATGGAAAAGGCCGGGCTCACCGACGACAACACCCGGTCGTACCTGGCCCAGCTGATGGAGATCACCCCCACCAGCGCCAACGTGCTGGAATATGCCGCCATTGTCCGGGACAAGGCCCTGCTCCGGGCGGTTGCCCAGGCGGCGGGGGAGATCACCGCCCTGGTCCAGGAGGGCATGGGAGAGGCCGGGGAGATTCTGGAGGCCTCGGAGCAGAAGATTTACGCCATCCGCCGGGGCCAGAGCGCCCAGGAGATGGTGCCCCTGCGGCAGGTGCTCCCCGACGTGCTGGACCGTCTCAGCGAGATGAGCGAGCATGAGAACCACCTCCCCGGCCTCTCCACGGGCCTCTCCGCCATTGACCAGAAGATCACGGGTCTGAACAAGTCGGACCTCATCCTCCTGGCGGCCCGGCCCGGCATGGGCAAAACCTCCCTGGCGCTGAACGTGGCGCTGAACGTGGCCCGGGAGGGAAGGACCGTGGCGGTCTTCTCCCTGGAAATGTCCCGGGAGCAGCTGGCCACCCGGCTCCTCAGCTCCGAGGCCCTGGTGGAGAACAACCGCCTGCGCACGGGCCTCCTTCGGGAGACGGACTGGGAGAAGATCGCCGGGGCGGCCACGGTGCTGAACCGGCTGGACATCCGCATCGACGACAACCCCCTTTTGTCTGTGGCGGACATGAACGCCAAGTGCCGCCGCCTGGACGGCCTCAGCCTGGTGGTGGTGGACTACCTCCAGCTGATGACCTCCGCCGGGGGCGGCAGCCGGGGGGGCGAGAACCGCCAGCAGGTGGTGTCCGACATGTCCCGGATGCTGAAGATCATGGCCAAGGAGCTGAATGTGCCGGTCATCTGCCTGAGCCAGCTCTCCCGCGCCAACGAGAAGCGGGACGATAAGCGGCCCATGCTCTCGGACCTCCGGGAATCCGGCGCCATCGAGCAGGACGCGGACATCGTGCTGTTTTTGTACCGGGACGACTATTACAACGAGGATTCGGAAAAGCACAATATTGCGGAGTGTATCGTGGCGAAGAACCGCCACGGGGAGACCGGCAAGGTGGAGCTCCGCTGGATGCCGGAGTACACCCAGTTCTCCACCCTGGACAAGCGGTATGACGACGAGGACTGAGCCTTTGAAGCGGGCTCCCCGGACGGTCCTGCCCCGGGCGGGACAGCGGGCCTTGTGCGCCGTCTCCGGGGGCTTGGATTCCATGTGTTTGCTGTTTATGCTGGACGCATGGTGCAAGGAGCGGGGCGGGCAGGTTGCTGCCGCCCACTTCAACCATCGGCTCCGGGGCGGGGCGGCGGACCGGGACGAGGCGTTTGTCCGGGATATCTGCGCCCGGTGGGGGATTCCCCTGACCGTGGGCCGGGAAGACGTGGGGGAATACGCCAAACGGGAGGGGCTTTCCATAGAGGAGGCCGCCCGGAATCTGCGGTATGCCTTTTTGCGCCGGACGGCGGCGGAGGGGGCGTGCAAACGCCTTTACACCGCCCACCACGCGGATGACAACGCGGAAACCGTTCTGCTGAACCTGATTCGCGGGACAGGCCTGACGGGCCTGACGGGCATGGACTGGGAGCAGGGCGGGATCTGCCGCCCCCTGCTGAGCGTGACCCGGGCGGAGCTGGAGGCCTATGCCGCCCGGTGGGAAGTCCCCCATGTGGAGGACGAAACCAACGCCGACCCGGAGGCCGCCGCCCGGAACCGCCTGCGGCTCCAAGTGATGCCGTTATTAAAAGAACTGAATCCCCGGGCGGTGGAGCACATCTGCCGGACTGCCGGATACCTCCGAACGGCGGACGAATCCCTGGAGGAGGACGCTCTCAACCGTCTTGCCCATGTAAGGACCCGGGGGGGCCGTGCGGCCCTTTCCGTTGACGCGCTGTTTGACGCGCCGGAGGCGGTCCGGCCCCGGATGCTTCTGGAGCTGTTCGACCGGCTGGACGTGGGACGCAAGGATGTGGGAGCGGTCCATCTGGAGGCGCTGCTGACCCTGGCGGGAGAGGGCAGACGCCGGGTGGAGGGGCGGATTTCCCTCCCGCATGGCGTTACCGCCCGGCACGCCGGGGGCAGGCTGATTCTGGAGACGCGGCCCCAGGATCTGGCAGAGGTCCGGCTTTTGCCGGACAGTCCCCTCCGCTGGGGGGACTATACGCTGACCCTGCTGGACCGCCCGGAGGGGGAGGGACTGGCCCTGCGGCGCTTGAAAAAGGAGGCTTGGACCGTGGCCCCCTGCCCGCCGGGGGGGCGCCTGACCCTGCCGGGGGCCCGGGGAAGCCGGAGCGTGAAGCGGCTTTGCCTGGACGGCCGCATTTCCCTGGCGGAGCGGGACCGCCTGCCCGCGATTTATGTGGAAGGCGAATTGGCCGCCGTATGGCGGCTGGGGGTGAACACGGCCTTCGCGCCGGAGGGCGGAGCGCCCTGCCGGTTTATCAAAATTGAGGAAACAGAAAAACAGATTGAGGAGGACGAACATGATGCGCAGTGAAATGGAGCAAGATATCCTGAAGGTTCTGGTGACGGAGGAGGAGCTGAAAACCCGTGTGGCGGAAATGGGCGGGGAGCTGTACGAGAGGTTCCAGGGGAAGAAGCCCTTGTTCCTGGGGGTCCTGAAGGGCAGCTTCGTCTTCATGACGGACCTGGTCCGGGCCTGCCAGCTCAAAAGCGACGTGGAATTTATCGCCGTCAGCTCCTATGGGAACGCCACGGCCACCTCCGGTCGGGTGAAGATCAACCACGACCTCCAGCAGGACATCACCGGGCGGCACCTCATCATTGTGGAGGACATCCTGGACTCCGGCAATACCCTGGCCTTTTTAAAGGAGTACTTCCTGACCAAGGGTGCGGCGTCCATTACCATCGTCACCCTGCTGGATAAGCCCGCCCGGCGGGAGAAGGCCATCACCGCCGACCTCTCCGGCTTCACGGTGCCCGACGAGTTCGTGGTGGGCTACGGCCTGGACTACGCCCAGATGTATCGGAACATCCCCTACATCGGCGTGCTCAAGCCCGAGGTCTACGCCGGCAAGTAACAAGCGCCGCCAGGGGCGGCTCAAAGGAGGAATGGCGTCGTGTCCAAGCAAAACCGTACGTCCAGTTTCAGTTTTCTCATGCTGGGGCTGGTGATCCTGCTGTGCCTGAGCTGGATCTGGCAGCTGAACGGCCAGAGTGACCGGATGGAGTTCTCCCGGGTGGAGCAGCTGTTCCGCCAGGAGAAGGTGGAGTCCTTCGTCATCCGGGACAACACCCTGCTGATGACGCTGCGGGGGGAGCCGGAGGGCCGGAACACCCTGCGCTATGAGCTCTACGACTTCGATCTGTTCTACGACAGCCTGAGTGAGCTGGTGGAGGAGCAGGCCGCCAGGGGAGTCATCACCTCCTACGACTACCAGCAGGATCACTCCACCAACTGGCTGGAGCTGCTGCTGCCCGTCCTCCTGACGGTGGCTCTGGTCGGCGGCTTGGGCTACCTTTTCCTCCTCCGGGGCCAGGGGGGAGGCATGGGGGCGGACCGCATGGCCCGCTTCGGCTCCGCCCGGACCCGGGTCCTGTCAGAGAAGGACAAGAAGGTTCGCTTTGAGGACGTGGCCGGCGCGGAGGAGGAAAAGGAGGAGCTCCAGGAGATTGTGGAATTTCTCCGGGACCCCCGGCGGTTCATCTCCCTGGGAGCCCGCATCCCCAAGGGCGTGCTGCTGGTAGGCCCTCCGGGCACGGGCAAGACCTTGCTGGCCAAGGCCGTGGCCGGGGAGGCCGGAGTGGGCTTCCTCTCCATCTCCGGCTCCGACTTTGTGGAGCTGTACGTGGGCGTGGGCGCGTCCCGGGTTCGGGACCTTTTTGATCAGGCCAAGAAAACCTCTCCCGCCATTGTCTTCATCGACGAGATTGACGCCGTGGGCCGCCAGCGGGGTACCGGTGTGGGCGGCGGCCACGACGAGCGGGAGCAGACCTTGAACCAGCTTCTGGTGGAGATGGACGGCTTTGCCGCCAACGAGGGCGTGGTGGTCCTGGCGGCCACGAACCGGGCGGACGTGCTGGACCCCGCCCTGCTGCGGCCCGGGCGGTTCGACCGGCAGATTTACGTGGGCCTCCCCGACATCAAGGGCCGGGAGGACATCCTGAAAATCCACGTGAAGGGCAAACCGCTGGCGGAGGACGTGGACCTGAGGACTCTGGCCCGGGGCACCGCCGGATTCACCGGGGCGGATCTGGAGAATCTGGTGAACGAGGGGGCTTTGCTTGCCGCCCGGCGGGACCGGGATTATATCACCATGGAGGACCTCCGGGAGGCGGAGATCAAGGTCTTGGCGGGCCCGGAGAAGCGGAGCCGGGTCATCTCTCCCCATGAGCGGGAGCTGACCGCCTGGCACGAGGCGGGCCACGCCGTGGTTATGGAGTCCCTGCCGGAGCACGACCCGGTGAACCAGATCACCATTGTCCCCCGGGGACAGGCGGGGGGCATGACCATCGCCCTGCCGGAGGAGGACCGGACCTTCCTCTCCAAGCGCTATATGGAGGACCGGATTGTGGCCCTGCTGGGGGGTCGGGTGGCGGAGAAGCTGTGCCTGGGGGATATCTCCACCGGGGCGGGCAACGACATCCAGCGGGCTACCAGTATCGCCCGGAAGATGGTGGCGGTGTACGGCATGAGCGAGACCATCGGCTCCGTGGCCTTTGAAGGCGGCCACGACGAGGTGTTTATCGGCCGGACCATGAGTCAGGGCCGGAGCTATTCCGAGGCCGTGGCGGCTCAGATCGACGAGGAGGTTCGCCGGGTGGTGGACGAGGCCGGACGCCGCTGCGAGGACATCCTGACGGAGAAGCGGGCGATTCTGGACGCCGTGGCGGCCTATCTCCTGGAGAACGAGACCATGGAGCGGGAGGCGTTCCTGGAGGTCTACGGCGGGAGGCCGCCGGCGGGAGAGACGGCGGAATAAACGAAAACCGGCCGGGAGCGCGCTCCTGGCCGGTTCTGCTTTCGGGGAGGGAAATGCTATGGTGGGATATCTTCGGGGAGACGGGGCGGAGGTGATTGTCTGCCAGGGGGCCACTCTGTCATATCCCTGGCACAGCCATGTTTCGACGCTGACCCTGGGCATCGTGCTGGAGGGGGCGGTGGAGCTGGTGACGGAACGGGGGGCGGGGATTTACCGGGAAAACGGCCTGTTTGCCCTCCCGCCCTACGAGCCCCACGGCCTGAACGCCCGGGCTCCCTATACGCTGGTGAGCCTGTGCGTCCGTAAGGCCCCGGCGGCCTCCGGCGGGTTCCGGGAGGCGCGGGAGACCGCCGCGGCCCTTTTGCGAAGGGCCGTCGGACAGCCGGAGGTGGAGGAGAGGCTGCTGGAAGGGCTGTCCCTCCTGTCCGGGCGGAGGGGCAAAGAGGGCGGGGGACCGCTGGCGGCGCTCCGGGCGCGTCTGGAGACGGAGCCGGAGCACCCCTTCAGCCTGGAGGACATGGCGGAGCTGGCCTGCATGAGCAAATACCATCTGGTCCGGGCCTTCCGCCGGGAGGCGGGGCTGACGCCCCACCGCTTCCAGCTCCAGAACCGGGTCCGGAAGGGCCAACGGCTGCTGGCGGGACCGGCTACCGTGGCGGAGGCCGCCGCCGCTGCGGGCTTCTGTGACCAGAGCCACTTCGACCGGCAGTTCAAGCGCCTGGTGGGTCTGACCCCGGCGGCCTACAAGCGGTCCTGTACCGCGTTCCCCGGACCGTAGGCCTTGTTTGAAAATTGGCGGAATGTCCAGCGGTGAAAGATTTTTTCGCCAATCAAGGCAAATTTTCGCAGGCGGGCTGTCGCCCGGAAAGGAAATTTAACGCAAAGTGGCGGAAAAAGATCCGCCGTTTGGGCGTTTTAACATTTTTCAAACAAGGCCTGGAGCAGTTCCCCAAAATACTGGGAAACGTTCGGCGGTTCAGAGGCCGCATAGCTGCGTTGTCGTCCTGGACGGGCGTCAGCTCGCCTGCGTCCTCCGCCTTGCCTCGTGCTCCCTGCCCTCGCTTCCTTTTTCTCTCATTATTTCTGGGAACTGCTCTAGAGAAGGGCCGGGACGAATTTGGCCAGGAGGCGGAGGCCCTCCGGCCCCGCCTTTACTTCATGGGGCTCCCCCTTGGGGAGGATGGAGACGACGCCGGGCTCATAGACAAGCCGGGCTCCGCCGCTCAGGCAGACGCCGCTTCCGGCGGCGATCTCGTGAAGCTCCGTCTGGGCGGGGTGGGCGTGGGTTCCGATGGTCTTGCCCGGGGCGACGCGCACCAGATGGCAGCTGAACTGTCCGCCGGTTTCCCGGCCGGTGACAAGGTGCTTGAGCTCCACGCCCTCGAAATCCGGGTGCCGGTTCCAGGGCAGGTCCTCGAAAGGGCTGTCCGCCCCCGGGAGGCGCAGACGCCCGGCGGCGTCAAGCTGGTCAAACAGATTCCGGTGTTCCATATGCAATGCTCCTTTCCAATGTGACAGGCGCCTGTCTGTGGTCAGCATACCACGGAGCGGCGGACGCGGCTTGTACAAAATTGCCCGTTTCGCGCCCGGATACAGCAAAGCGGCTCCTCCGGACAAGCCGGAGGAGCCGCTGCGTTCTCATGTTGTCAGATCAGGCCCTGGGACAGCATCACGTCGGCTACCTTCATAAAGCCTGCGATGTTGGCCCCCAACACCAGATCACCGGGTTTTCCGCACTCTTCGGCGGCGGTGTAGATGTTGTGGAAAATGTTGGTCATGATGGTTTTCAGCCGCCGGTCCACTTCCTCAAAGCTCCAGGCGTAGCGCATGGAGTTCTGGCTCATCTCCAGGCCGCTGGTGGCCACGCCTCCGGCGTTGGCGGCCTTGGCGGGGGCGAAGAGCACCCCGGCATGCTGGAACTCCTGGATGGCCTCGGGGCGGCAGGGCATGTTGGCTCCCTCCGCCACGGCGATGGTCCCGTTTTTCACGATGGTCCTGGCAATCTCCCCGTCAATTTCATTCTGGGTGGCGCAGGGCAGGGCGATGTCGCAGGGAATGGTCCAGATGCCCCGGAAGCCGTCGGCATAGGTGCTGCCGGGAACCCGGTCGGCATACTCCTTGATGCGGCCCCGGTGGCCCAGCTTGATGTCCTTCACCACGTCCAGGTCGATGCCCTTGGGGTCGTGGATATAGCCGTTGGAGTCGCTGAGGGCCACGACGGTTGCTCCCAGCTCCGCGGCCTTCTGACAGGCGAAGATGGCTACGTTTCCGCTGCCGGAGATGACCACGGTTTTGCCCTGGAAGCTGTCTCCCTTCATCTTGGACAGCATCTCCTGAGTCAGGTAGCACAGGCCGTAGCCCGTGGCCTCCGTGCGGACCAGGGAGCCGCCGAAGGAGAGGCCCTTGCCCGTCAGCACGCCAGCGGCGTAGGTCCCCCGGACCCGGCGGTACTGGCCGAAGAGGTAGCCAATCTCCCGGGCGCCCACGCCGATATCTCCGGCGGGCACGTCCACAAACTGGCCGATGTGCCGCTGGAGCTCCGTCATGAAGCTCTGGCAAAAGCGCATGACTTCCTCATCGCTCTTGCCCTTGGGGTCAAAGTCGCTGCCGCCCTTGGCTCCGCCCATGGGCAGAGTGGTGAGGCTGTTCTTCAAAATCTGCTCAAAGCCCAGGAATTTCAGAATGGAGAGGTTCACGGTGGGGTGGAAGCGGAGGCCCCCCTTGTAAGGGCCGATGGAGGAGTTGAACTGGACCCGGTAGCCCCGGTTCACGTGGACCTGCCCCCGGTCGTCCACCCAGGGCACCCGGAAGGTGATGACCCGCTCCGGCTCCACAAAGGTGTCCACAATGCCCTTCTTCTCATACTCGGGATACCGGTCGATGATCTGGTCCAGGCTCTCCAGAAACTCCAGCACCGCCTGGTGAAACTCCCGCTGATCCGGGTCCCTGGTGACTACCTGGGTGTAAACGCGCTGCAAATATTCGCTCTTTAACATGTTAAGATCGCCCCTTTGTCCGGCCCTTCCGCCGCTTCTCACAGCGTGCCCCATTTTGGGACGGATATGCCATTTTTTGGGAGTTTTGGCGTGAAAGCAGGCCGGGAATTTACCTGTCTATAGAATATAGGAAAACAGGGAGGGTGCACAAGAAATAAATTTCCTAAAATTCCAGGGAAATTTTTCGCCGATTTAAAGCGAATATCACAAAAGACCCCGGCGGAGCGATCCGCCGGGGTCTGAAGACGCCGGGTGTGTCAGCGGTAGAAGCGGTGACAGCCGATGGTCTGCCGGTAGGTGCGGCTGGAGTCGATCCAGCTTCCCTGGGACAGGGCCGGGGCGAAGAAGTAGAGGGCGTCCCCTGCGGTGTTTTCCCCGGACAGGGCCCGCCGGGCGGCCTCCTGGGACAGCTCCGTGGGCTCCTTGGTCACGGAGCCGTTGGACACCGGTTCAAACTGCACGCCGTTCTCGGCGTCGAAGATGACCTCGGGGATGCTGTCGGGAAAGTCCCCGCTGGACACCCGGTTCAGCACCACGTTGCCTACGGCGATCTGGCCCTCCAGGGCCTCGCCGCCGCTTTCGGCGTGGATGATGCGGGAGAGCCAGTAGTAGTCCATAGCGTCGTGCTCCGCGCCGGGGGAGGTCACGGCCGCCCCATCCAGCCAGGGGTCCCACCGGACGCTTCCGCCCAGGGCCTCTGCCGTCAGGCGCAGGGGCACATAGGTCCGGCCCTCCACCACGTCTACCACGCAGGGATAGCGCCGGCCGTTGACGGTCAGGACGCCGCCGTCAGGGTCCGCCGACAAGGATGCGTCCTCGGAGACCGCCCGGGCGGCGGAGCCGTCCCACCAGATGCTCCAGTCTCCCAGAGACTCCAGCAGTTCCCGGAGGGGGGCGTAGGTGGTGCCCGCCTCCACATAGGCGGCGGCGTTCAGAAGGTCTCCGTCTACCTGGAGGTTGGCGGGCCGGGCGGCCTGAACGGGGAGGCAGAGGGCCGCGGCGGCAAGAAGTCCGCATAAGAGTGTTCGTTTCATAGGGTTCCTTACGTTTCCTTTCTTGTGTGGAGTTCACAGACAAGAATACCGGAAACGGCCTCCGGGGGCAACCCTCAAAATCTGGAGGGGGAGGGAGGGACTGGAAGGAGCTTGCTTTTTACAAGGCGCTGCTTTATAATAAAAAGCCGCAAGCCGAGGGAAATCCACTTTCGGGGAGGAACTATGAAAAAGCTCTTTACCGCCATTCGCCGGGGAAAGCTGGACGAGGTGGCCGCGATTTTAGACAAAAAGCCGGAGCTCATCGCCTGCCTTGCCAAGGCTCCGCCCAAGAAGGACGACGGTCAGTCGCCCCTGATGGTGGCCATTAAGAGTGATCATTTGGAGGCGGCCCACCTGCTGCTGGACCGGGGGGCGGACGTGAATTTCCAGGACGCGGTCAATCCCTACGGCTTCAACTTCTCCGCTCCCATCTGGTACGATGCCGTCGTCCAGTGCTTCTTGCGGGCGGGGGATCATGTGTCCGAGGAACGCAAGGAGCGGACAAAAGGTTATTTTCTGCTTTTACGCCGTCTGCTGGATATGGGGATGGACCCCAACCGGAAAACCTCCCACGGCCTCAACGCCTGGCAGCACGCCCTGGAGCAGTACGACCAGCTTGCCCGCAAGTCTTATCCCAGCTACTACGTGGAGGAGAGCAAGGCGGAGAACCGCCAGCTGAGGGAAATGCTCAAGGCGGTGCTGGACGAGCTTTTAAAGCATGGGGTGGATATCCACGATTTCATACCGCCCAATGAGGAGGGCCTGTCCCAGGTCTCGGTGATCCTGCGGAATCTGAATGAGGGCCGGGAGCTGCTGGACGGGCTGCATGGCCTGGATCCGGACTCCAGCGCGTTCAAGCCCTACACCATGAAGTACCGGGGAAAGGAACAGCTCATCACGCCCTCCCTAACGGTGGAGGACTACCGCCGGATGTATGAGATCAAGTGGCGGGAGCTGGAGCCCGTCCTTCGGGCTTACTATACCTGAAAAGGCAGGGCGGACCGATTGTCTGCCCTGCCTTTTATGTGTTCCCTATTTTGCTTGCGCCCGGGCCCGGAGCTGCTCCTCCGTGACGGCATAGGCCTTTTCTGCCCAGCGGTCCACGGGCCGGTCCACCGGCAGGGGCCTGCCCCGGCGGGCGTAGATGGCGGCGGCCACGGTCTCCAGCAGCTTGGGATTCTTCACCAGCAGGGGGCCCGTCAGTTGGGAGGCAAAGACGTTTTTCCAATGGAAGCCCTCTGGCCCCCGCTCCTTCTCGTTGCCAAAGCCCAGATCCAGCCCCGTCAAAAGCGGCGTCTCCACGCCGGAGACCATCCCGCACTTGTTCAGGAAGCCAACCACCGCCTCCGGGTAAAGGTCCGTGTGCCCGTACACGTCCCCGACGATGCGCTTTCTGCCGTGCTCCACGGCGAAGGAGGCCAGCCCCAGGCCCTCATAGGAGGTGCCGTCCGCCTCTTTGACGGAGGCGCCCAGCAGGTCCATGGCCGTCCCGGCGAAGAGCATGGCGGCGCAGTCCAGGGCGGCGGCCTTCAGGGATTCCCCATAGCGGGAGAAGTCCGCCATGGCCGCCCGGGCGGCGCGCTCCGTCCCTGCGCCCATGAAGAAGAAGTCCCCCCGGGCAATGTCCGCTCCGCCGCCGGGGAGGACGGCCTCCACCGTGATGTCGCAGTCCAGATGCTCCAGATAGCGTTTCAGGGCCAGCAGATTGGCCCGGCTTCCGTAGAGGTCCATCAGGTCCGGGTAAAAATGGATGATCCGCACGTCCATGCCTCAGGCCTCCTTTTCCACGCGGCTGAGAATCTTGTCCCGGTCGGAGAAGCAGGTGACGACGAACAGCTCCTCGTCCCCGCTGTTTTTCAGCTCCGACGCCGCCGCGGCGATATCCGGTTCCACGGCCCAGTTCTCCACCGCCGTGTAGGAGAACCGCTCCGCCAGGTCGTTGCAGTACCGGCCCGCCAGCACCACCCGCTTCACATGGGGGGCGTTCAGCTGGTCGAAGTCGATGTCCCACAGCCAGCTGGTCTCGCTGGTGAAGTACTTCCGGCTCACCGCGTCCACGATGACCAGCACCGTGCAGTCCGTTTCCGAGGCGGCGATATAGCGGAGGTTCGTGTCGTAGGCGATGGAGTTTTCGTGCTTGCTGGTCAGCAGGGTGCCGTGGCGGGCCCCCAGGCGGAAGGTCTGCATCCGGCCGTTTTTCAGCAGGTAATTGCTGAGGACGGCGGCGGCGCTCTCACCGGACACGCCGCACTCCCGGCAGGCGGCATAGGCCGCCAGGATGTTGCAGATGTTGTAGATGCTCCGGAAGGCCAGGGTGATCCCCACCGTGCCGTCAAGGGTGATCCGGGCGTTTTCCAGGTCCACTGCCGTAACGGCGTAGTCCGCGGTGGGTTTTTTGTGCCCGCATTTCGTGCAGCGATAGGCCCCGATGTGGTTGTAGTGCACGTAGTCATACTCCATGGGGGCGTGGCAGAGGGGGCAGAAGGCCCCGTCGTGATAGGCTCCGGCAGGCGCGTCCGTAGAAATGGAGCACCGATCCAGGCCAAACCATTTCACCTTCTCCCGCCCCTGGGCAAAGCAGGAGGACAGGGGGTCGTCGGCATTTAAAATCAGCTCCGTCTCGGGGTGGAGGGCCGGGAGAATGGAGTCATAGACCCATTCCGGGTGGCCGTTCCGGGTGAGCTGGTCCCGGTAGAGGTTGGTGACGACGAACTCCGTGGGGTGGAAGAATTGGAAGGTGTGGGCGGCATAGCGCTCGTCGGACTCGATGAGGAGCACGTCCGCCCGGACCCTGCCCCCCAGGGTGGCATGGGTCAGCACCAGGGTGGTCACGCCCTCAATCTGGTTGGAGCCCTCTTCGTTATAGACCACGGTTTTTCCGTCCGCCCGGAGGATGGCGGCGATCATCTCCACGGTAGAGGTTTTCCCGTTGGAGCCGGTGACGGCGATGATATGCTCCGGCAGCTCCACCCGCCGGAGGATGTCCGGGCAGATTTTCAGGGCGAACTTCCCCGGCATGGAGCTCCCCTTGCCGATGAGCTTTCCCACAAAGCGCCCCAGCTTGCAGACTGCGATGGCCAGAAGTTTTTTCAACGTCTTCTCCTCTCTCCCTCGAAGGCCTCCCGCAGCTCCGCAAACGCGCGGACGGGAGCGCCGTCGGTATCCTGGAATTTCATGGGCAGGGCGAAGAACAAAAAGTCCTTCCGCCCCCGGACCTTTTTCAGGCACAGGTTCTCAATGCTCAGGATGCTGTCTTTCAGAAGGATGTGATGGATGGGCAGGTGGCTGTCTCCCATCCGGTCGATGCTGATGGCGTCGGTGCCCACGCCCTTGAGGCCCCGGGAAACGAGATACCGGGCTGCCTCCTCGTCGGGAACGGGGAAGGTGTCCTCCAAAAAGCGCTCCGTGCCCCAGTGGTCCTCCCAGCCGGTGTAGAACAGGATGTAATCGGCGCAGTGGATGGCCTCGTAGTTGGACCGGAGAAAGGCCTCCGTAATGACCGGGCCCTCCTGGGAGACATCCAGCACCGTGGCCCGGCCGGAGAACTGGGACATGGGCATCTGGTCCAGGGTCCGCCCCTCCTGGAACAGGTGGGCGGGAGCGTCCATGTGGGTGCCGGTGTGGGAGGAGAAGGTCAGCAGGGTCTCCCGGAAGCCGTCCCGGGTGAAGGTACAGGCGGGGGAGAGGCTGGGGACCGGTGTGCCGGGGTAGACGGGGATCTCCGGGGTGATGGTGTGAGTCATGTCGATCAGCATGGGGAGCGCTTCCTTTCCTGTCAGTATTGACGGTTCCTGCCGTCTGAAAACCGCGGTTTCTATTTTTCCAAAAAAATCATCAGGGCGGCCACGTCCGCCGGGGACACGCCGGAGATTCGGGACGCCTGTCCCAGGTCCAGGGGCCGCACCGCCGCCAGCTTCTCCCTGGCCTCCAGCCGGAGGCCCTGGATGGAGGCGTAGTCCAGCTCCGGCGGCAGGGCGTGAGAGGCCATCTTCCGGAAATCCTCCACCTGCTTTTCCTGGCGGCGGATATAGCCCTCGTACTTCACGGAGATTTCCACCTGCTCCTTCACGTCTGGGGGCAGGTCCGGCCTTCCCGGGTCAAAGGGAGCCAGCTCGTCATAGTGGACCCGGGGCCGCCGCAAAAGCGCGTCCAGGGGACAGCCCCCCGGGGCGTCCGCCGTGTCCTTGGAGGCCAGGAAGGCCGCCAATTTCGGAGAGGGGGAGGCTCCCGTGTGGCGCAGGCGCCGGATTTCCCGCTCCACGGCGGCGTATTTTTCCTCCACGGCCCGGAGGCGCTCCTCCGGGACCAGCCCGATCTCATAGCCTCGTTTGGTAAGGCGCAGGTCCGCGTTGTCCTGCCGGAGCAAAAGCCGGTACTCGCTCCGGGAGGTCATGATCCGGTAGGGCTCTTCCGTGCCCTTGGTCACGAGATCGTCAATGAGGGTGCCGATGTAGCTCTCCGCCCGGGAGAGAACAAATTCGCTCTGTCCCCGCAGCTTCCGGGCGGCGTTGACCCCGGCCAGGAAGCCCTGAACCGCCGCCTCCTCGTAGCCGGAGGAGCCGTTGAACTGCCCCGCGCCGTAGAGGCCGGGGACGGCCTTGACCTCCAGCGCGGGAGAGAGCGCCAGGGGGTCGATGCAGTCGTACTCAATGGCGTAGGCGGGCCGGGTCATGACGGCCCGCCGGAGGCCCGGGACGCTGTGGAGCATTTGAATCTGGACGTCCTCCGGCATGGAGGAGGAGAAGCCCTGAATGTAAACCTCCTCGGTGTCCAGGCCCATGGGCTCCACAAAGAGCTGGTGCCGGAGCTTGTCTGGAAAGCGGACGATTTTTGTCTCAAAGGAGGGGCAGTACCGGGGCCCTACGCCCTCGATGAGGCCGGAGTACATGGGGGCCCGGTCCAGGTTCTCCCGGATGATGCGCGTTGTCTCCTCCGTGGTCCAGGTGAGATGGCAGACCGCCCGGTTTTCCGGGGCCTCCCGGGTGGAATAGGAGAAGGGAACGGGCAGCGCGTCGCCGGGCTGGACCTCCATTTCCTCAAAATCCACCGTCCGGGCGTTCACCCGGGGGGGCGTGCCGGTTTTGAAGCGGCGGAGAGGGAGGCCCAGCTTCAGGAGGGACTGCGCCAGCCGTGCGGCGGCGTGCATGCCGTCGGGGCCGGAGTCCTCCACCCACTCGCCCACAATGGTCCGGCCGGTGAGATAGGTTCCCGTGGCCAGAATGACGGCCCGGACGGCGAACACGGCCCCGGTGGCCAGGACCACGGCGGAAACCCCGCCGTCCTCACCGGTGCGGACCTCCACCACTTCCCCCTGGCGGACGGTGAGGCGGGGCTGCCGCTCCAGGGCGTGCTTCATGCGGCCCTGGTACTTCCGGCGGTCCGCCTGGGCCCGGAGGGACCAGACGGCGGGACCCTTACCCTTGTTCAGTAGACGGTACTGGATGCAGCACTCGTCGGCGGCCCGGGCCATTTCGCCCCCCAGGGCGTCCAGCTCCCGGACCAGATGGCCCTTGCCTGTGCCTCCGATGGCGGGGTTGCAGGGCATGTTGCCCACCGCGTCCAGGTTGATGGTGAAGACGATGGTTTCCAGCCCCAGGCGGGCGGAGGCCAGGGCGGCCTCGATGCCGGCGTGGCCGGCGCCGATGACGGCGATATCGAATGTTCCTGCGGGAAATTCTTGCATAGGCGCTCCTTGGGGCTCCCCGGAGGGGAGGCTTGTACTCGCCCTTCGGGCGGGGGGATTACAGCCATGAAGATGGCTGGTTCTTTGCACCCCCCATTTTCTCTTTTTCTTCCAGA